>JAIVTC010000227.1:0-4708 GCA_048629055.1 Candidatus Bathyarchaeota archaeon | reverse complement strand
ACCAGTTTGCTGCCCTTCAGATCGATGTCCCGCCAGCTGCGCTTGATATGCGTGACCTTGTCGCCATCGACCAGCGCGGCAACGGCGTCACTCAGCTCGGGAGAGATCACCGTTACTTTGCCGCCAGCGCGCAACAGCAGGGAAATTTTACGTGTGGCGACATTGCCGCCACCAACGACGATGCAGGTTTCACCTTGAATATTCAGGAAAATGGGAAGAAATTTCATCAGATCAGTCCGGCACGTAATATGGAGTGGAATTTAGCATGATCAGCATCAGTCATGCTACGCAAGAGCGCCATTCACTTGTATATTAGAGTATTATAATATATACTGATAAAATTATTTTATTTA
Source organism: Candidatus Bathyarchaeota archaeon (assembly GCA_048629055.1). Classification (GTDB taxonomy): domain Bacteria; phylum Pseudomonadota; class Gammaproteobacteria; order Chromatiales; family Chromatiaceae; genus Sva-25. The sequence continues at coordinate 4,355 of JAIVTC010000227.1, read as the reverse complement.
TTTTGGCGGGGAATTGATCCACATGATGGTGAGTGAAATTGATGCTGCAGAGCTGAAGCGCCGCATGGATGCCGATGAAAATTTTGTGCTCTATGATATCCGCAGTGATGCCGAGGTTGCGCAAGGAATATTGCCGGACTCAGAACATCTGGCGATGCACCTGATCCCTTTGAAAATGCAGGATTTCCCAAAGGACAGGGATATTATTCTCTATTGCAGAAGCGGAGCTCGCTCCTACCACGCCTGTGGCTATCTGCAGCAGCAGGGGATCGGCAATGCGGTTAACCTGCGCGGCGGTATTATCAGCTGGGCGCAGCATGGTTTTGAAATCGTTTCCCGCGCCGCATGATTCCTGGGAAGGATTATATCAAATACCCCATGATCTCTGGTAATCCATGAGTGACCTATATCTTTACAAACGAATCAAACCCCAATAATGACTCTCGCAAAGGTGCAGAGCTCGCCAAGAAAAACCTTTGCGGTCTTTGCGTCTTTGCGAGAGACAAGGTTTTTTTCATGTTTGTCCAGTCTGGAACTTGGCCTCGCTAGTCATTCAGCAACAAAATTGCGGCATCTTGCCTCATGAAAATCGCTGTCGCAGCATCACCACAAATCCCATCCCGGCAACTCCGGCAGCTGGCAGATGCTGTTTCGCTGCCGCTGTTTGATGGCGCCGTTGAATACGCCTATCTGCTCTACCAGACAGAAGAACATCTGCAACTGCGCTCACTGATAGAACCACAGATCAATCCGCTGTATGTCGATTTTATCGGTGGCCAAAGCCGCCATCGCCGTCTCTATGGTGGAGGCAGGGGGCAGCATCTTGCCAGGGCAATTGGTCTGAAAAAATATCCGCATCCAGTGGTTGTTGATGCCACGGCAGGCCTTGGCCGTGACGCTTTTGTCCTTGCAACGCTTGGATGCAGGGTAACCATGCTCGAGCGCTCAGCTGTCATCGCGGCATTGCTGCGGGATGGCTTGCAGCGTGCACAGGATGTAGGTGATGAAGCAGTCAGGAGAATCGCGCAGCAGATGCAGCTTGTGCATGCCGATGCGATCACCTGGCTGGAATCAAACACAGGTATGGCGGATGTCATCTACCTTGATCCGATGTTCCCCGGGCGCAAAAAATCGGCGCAGGTGAAAAAGGAGATGCGTATTTTTCAGGACATCGTGGGCAGGGATCATGATAGCGGGGAGCTTCTCTATGCAGCTCTTAATGCAGCCAGGCGGCGCGTGGTCATCAAGAGACCCGTCAGATCAGGGTATGTCGAAGAGAGCAGGCCGGACTTTTCAATTACCGGTAAAACAACACGTTATGATATATACCTGATTCATGACGTTATTAATAAATGAAAGATTTACTTGTGCTTTTATCTGTTTTAGAATATAAGTGTCTACTTATTCAATAACAACGAATCTTTTCTGGAGATCTAAATGTCTGATTTTGATGATGAACTCGATGCAAGTGGTCTGAACTGCCCGCTGCCTATCCTGCGTGCTAAAAAGTCGCTGAATGGTATGGATGCAGGCAAAGTGCTGCATATCATTGCGACTGATCCCGGTTCTGTGAAGGATTTCGAAGCCTTCGCCAAGCAAACAGGAAACGAACTGCTGGAATCAACGGAAGAAGGCGGTAAATTTCATTTCTACATGAAAAAAGTCTGATTCAGAGACTCTTTTCCAACGAGAACAAGAAGAGGATATGATCGATGGATGAAAAGAAGTTAGCCATCATTGCAACCAAGGGTACCCTTGACTGGGCGTATCCTCCATACATTCTGGCATCGACTGCCGCAGCACTTGGCTATGAGGTCGAAATCTTTTTTACCTTTTATGGTCTTCAGTTGGTGCGCAAGGATCTGAGTGTTCTGAAAGTCAGTCCGCTTGGCAATCCAGGTATGCCGATGAAGATGCCTTTTGGTCCTGACTGGTTCAAGAACATCAACTGGAATATTCCCAATATTATCCAGGCTGGCATCCCCGGGTATGAGAATGTCGCCACTGCGTTGATGAAGCAGACCATTGCAAATAATGGCGTTGCAACGATTCCGGAGTTGCGTGAACTTTGTCTGGAAGCAGAGGTGAAATTCATCGCCTGTCAGATGACAGTTGATCTGTTTGGATTTAAGCACAGTGATTTCATCGATGATATCGAATATGCTGGCGCAGCATCTTTCTTCGATTTTGCCGGTGAGAGTGACATCTGTCTCTATATCTGATTTTTTCAGCAGAGCATCTCTAAAGCCGCCCTCAAGGGCGGCTTTTTTTTGTTCTCAATACGTCGTCATTGCGAGGAACGAAGCTCAAGGATGTCATTTATAATCTCAGGAAGATTGCCGCGTCGTTGAGGCTCCTCGCAACGACTACAAACCCAACCCTAAAACCTAAAACCTAAAACAGCGCTCTACGCCCCATTGTTATCCTGCATCTTGTTCTTCAGGCTTCTCCTCAATTCATCCAGTGAAACACTCTGAACGTCGCCTGATTGCGGTGCAGTCACGGGTTTTTTGAGAATAAAAATACGATGGCCGTTGATCATCGCCGAGATGTCCGAGCCGCTTCCGCCCAGATCATGCAGGAACACGGCGAGGATATGAGCCACGCTGAAGCCGGTAATGACATAGGCGCCGATGATGTGAACGTCATGCAGATTGAGCATGCCAAGGTAGGGGTGGCTTTGCTGAAATGCCCCGCTGAGGATCTGTATCAGCAAAAACAGAAACAGCAGCAGATAGAGCGGCCCCCACAGTGGATTATGTGCATACCAGTTGGGCAGTGGGCTACGCCCGAGTGTGAAGTAGTATTTTAGAACCGCCAGTGCGCTGCGCAGGCGGTTCATGTCAGGTTCACAATCGCTGATATGATCCGTGCCGGCGCCAAAAAAGAGCAGGTAGAGGCGCAGCAGGAGGGCAGGAATGAGAAATGCAGCGGCCAGGTAGTGATCATCCAGCAGGATGGATGCCTGCAGTGGATCGCTTCCCATCCTCCAGCCTGTCGCTATCAGCACCACAACTGCAACAGCCATCACCCAGTGGGCAATGCGCAGGGCGCGACTCCAGACGGGAATACGTTGTATATCATTGTTGTTCATCGGCAATTGTCTCTCGGAGAGGATCCTTTCACGTCAATAATATCGCAATCCGGCGGGAGGAATCAGAGCTAATTGCCGGTGGATTTGGCAACTGCGCGATTGATGATTGTTTTTTTGTCACATTTAGGCAAAAATAGCAGCGGGAAACAATATTTAATCTGGACAAAAAATATGAGAAAAGAGTCCGGCATAATTTCATTATTAAAAGAACGTGCCAGTTGCAAAACATGCAACCTTTCAAATCTGTGTCTGCCAGTCGGGATTTCCGAAGGGGATGTGGAAAAACTGGATTCCATTGTTCATCGAAGTTCGCCTTACCATCGCGGTGACCTGCTGTACAAGCAGGGGGATCGTTTCAGAGGCCTCTATGTTGTCAAATCCGGTTCTGTAAAGAGCTATTATGAGGATCGCGAGGGTTTGGAGCATGTTGTTGGTTTTTTTCTGCCCGGTGAAATCATCGGACTGGAAGCGATTCATTCGGGGTGTTACAACTGCACGGCAACCGTACTTGAAACGACCTCTGCCTGCGAAGTGCCTTTTGAGCAGCTTGAACATCTGACGGAAGAGATTCCCGGATTGCAGCATCAGTTGCTGCGTCTTCTGAGCAAGGAGGTTCACAATGACTGCGGTATGGTAGCGCTGTTGGGAAACAACTCAGCGGAGCAGCGGGTTGCCGCTTTTCTGGTATCGCTCTCTTCCCGCCATCATAGCAGGGGGCTCTCTTGCAGAGAATTTAATCTGAGCATGTCACGGGCTGAGATTGCAAGCTACCTGGGATTGGCTGTGGAGACAGTGAGCCGTACATTCTCCCGATTCCAGGAGAAAAATTTGCTCGTGGTAGAACGAAAAAATATCAAGCTAGTAGATATCAATGCTCTCTCTAATATCGGTGGACAGTGTTCCACCGAACCGCGCCAGCGACCCGGTCGGCGCCACGCGTAGAAGATGAAAGATGCGTTCACTATCTCTGTAGAAGAGGTGATTGTGACGCGCGAATATGTTTCATCATGAGCGGGAGGTTGAACAGGATTTTCTCTGACCGCGAATTGCAGGCGCTTGTATTCTGTGTGGATTAGTCTCTTACTCTGTAAATCTTATACAACATGTCAAACAAAATTTCATGCGGGGCGTAGGGCGTCAATAACCAACGGGCATTGCGCCGCATGGAAAGGTGCAATGCGCTCCGCTTATTGCACCCTACATATATGGACCCACTCCGGTTTGCAAGATATTTGATCAGAGCTTCCTTAGACGCAGCCGG
>JAIVTC010000226.1:0-6152 GCA_048629055.1 Candidatus Bathyarchaeota archaeon | reverse complement strand
TATTATTGAGTACACCGGATCTCGGTAAATACATATCAGGCGTTATTCTGTTTGAAGAAACACTGGGTCAAAAATCCAGTGACGGTACGCCACTCGCTGAATTAGCCTGGCAACAGGGTATTGTTCCGGGCATCAAGGTTGATAAAGGCAAAGGGCCATTGCCCGGTGCGCCTGGTGATTCAATTACTTATGGCCTGGACGGCCTGGCGGAAAGACTTGCAGGTTATAAGGCACAGGGAGCACGCTTTGCAAAATGGCGCGAGGTGTATGCAATCACAGATGCAAATCCTACCCATTTGGGGTTGCATGCCAATGCGGAAATGCTGGCGCGTTATGCCGCAGTCTGTCAGGAAGCCGGCATAGTGCCTATTGTCGAGCCGGAAGTGTTGATGGATGGCAATCATGATATAGACCGTTGTGCGCAAGTCACCGAAGATGTGTTGCATTCAGTTTTCCATGCACTGCATAAGCACCACGTCAGTCTGGAACTCATGCTGCTCAAGCCAAATATGATCGTCCCTGGTAGTGATTTACGCACTGCGGATCCACAAGAAGTTGCCGATGAAACACTCAAGGTTCTTCGCCGAACTGTTCCTGCAGCTGTTCCCAGTATCAATTTTCTCTCAGGCGGGCAGGGTCCGGAAGAAGCGACTCGTAATCTCAACGCCATCAACCAATATGGTGGCAATAATGCCCCATGGCAACTCAGTATCTCCTATGGACGTGCATTACAACAACCTGCCTTGTTTGCCTGGCAGGGAAAAACAGAAAATGATGCGGCAACTCAACAAGCCCTGCTGACTCGCGCAAGATTAAATAGCCTGGCAAGGCAGGGGAAGTATGAGGGTGAATAGTGATTAAAAACCATCGGCCAGGCTCATGAAAACACTCTTGTCGGCCATTTTCTGTGGCAGTGTCTACCTGGCGCTGGTGTTGGCATCCCTGTTATAGCCAATTGCTCTATGGGTAACAGATTGTTCGAAAAATTCGATTATTCGAGCTTTAATATTTGACTTTTAGAAGATGTTTTTCTTTGTTGTTTTAGAAATGAAAAGTCAATGATGATCAATAAAGGTGAGCGACATGCAAAGATTCAAAAATATTCTTCTGCTATTGAGTCCTGAAGTAGAGGAGAGAGCGGCTGTGGATAAGGCTGTGTCGCTGGCCAGGAAAAATGGAGCGCGACTGACGCTTTTTTCGGTATTGAAGGAGCCCCCCGGGATAGGTTACGGTGATTCTGTTGTGCAACAGCTGCTCGCTTCGGCAATTGCTGAGCGCAGGGAGTGGTTGCGAGGTTTAATCATAACCTCGCACATTGATGGTATTGATGTCGTGATTAATGTGGTGGAGGGTGTCTCCTTCCTGGAAACCATCCGCCAGGTGCTGCGTGAACAACACGATCTGGTCATCACCACGGCAGAGGAGGTAAAAGGCATCCGCCCACGTCTGTTCGGAACCACTTCTATGCACCTGATGCGAAAATGTCCCTGCCCCGTGTGGGTGGTCAAACGGGCGCAGACGCGGCCTTATACACGCATCCTGGCGGCGGTCGATCCATCGACCCGTGATCCGGAACGGGATTCGCTCAATCCGAAAATTTTACAGTTGGCCGGCAGCATGGCGCGCATGGAAGCGGCAGAGTTGCAAATCGTCCATGTGTGGCATCTGTTTGGTGAGAGCTATGTGAGCAACCGTATGAGCGAGCAGAATATCCAGGAAGCAAAGACGCATGATAAGGAGCAGTGTAAGCGTCGCTTCGACAACCTTTTGGGCCGGGCTGATTTCACTGATCTGAAACCCCACCTGCACCTGGTCGAGGGCTATCCCGAAGATCGCATACCTGCACTGGTGGCGGCGCAGAATATCGACTTGCTGGTCATGGGCACGGTCTGCCGCACGGGAATCGCCGGTTTTCTGATCGGCAACACGGCGGAAGAGGTGCTCAACCAGGTGGAGTGCTCCGTGTTAACGCTCAAGCCGGAAGGTTTCGTGACACCGGTGACTCTCGAATAACAAGATGGCCGGTTTTAGGGATGAGGCAGAAATAAATGCCTCATCCCTTACTTCGTCTGCGTGTGTTAATGGTTACAGGATTCCACTACTGCCGTTATCGTTGGCCAATGCACTGCCGATACCAGCCTTCGGCTTGAGTTGATATATGCCACAGGAATGCGCATGATTCGAATCTGGCTATTGTTCCTCGCCGTCAGTTGCAGCGCCTGCGCGGAGTCTGTCAGAAGCAGACCCGCGCCGGGTGAAGACGAGACGCGCAAAACGATCTATCTGGTGAGCCACGGCTGGCACGCAGGGATCGTGCTGCCACGCACCGATATTCCTGACAGCATCTGGCGGGTATCTATGGATTTTTCCGATGCAGACTATCTGGAAGTGGGCTGGGGAGACAGTGAGTACTATCAGACCCCGGACCCTGACATCGGTCTCATCCTCAAGGCGGCTCTGCTGCCCACCGACAGCGTCCTGCATATTGTCGGATTCAGTGGCGCCGTGCCGGTCTATTTCCCCTACAGCGAGATTATCAGGATCGAATTGCCCGCTGCCGGTTTTGAGCATCTTGTACGCACTATTGCAGCCAGTTTCGCCAGGGACGAGGCCGGCAGGGTCAAGCCATTTGGCCCCGGCCTCTATGGCAACAGCCGCTTCTATCTCCCCGGGGAGCGTTATCATCTCTCCAACACCTGCAATGTCTGGACAGCCCGGGCGCTGCGCTCCGCCGGTCTCGCTATCACCCCGGCGCGCGCCATCAGGGTTGAAAGCCTCATGTCGCAGGCGCGCAGGTTTGGCGTTGTGGTGCAATCCGGGACGGAGTCTTTGGAGTAAAGCAGCAGGGGATACAAAATCCAGCGGATATCAACATGAAAAATAGAATCATAAAAAATATCCTGCTCCTGCTGCTTGGGATGGCCCTGTTGAATAGCTGCATGTATCTGCGACAGTCATCGATGGTCTTTTTTCCGTACACAGCGCTTGGTCAGACACCTGCGGAGTGGGGGCTTGCCTATGAGGATGTTTTCCTGGATACAGAGGATGGCGTGCGCTTGCATGGCTGGTATATCCCGCATCATGGATCGCAGCAGGCCCTGCTCTTTTTCCACGGTAATGCGGGCAATATCTCCCATCGCGGCGCCTCCGTGGAGATCTTTCACCGGCTTGGTCTGAATCTCTTTATCTTCGACTACCGGGGTTACGGCAAAAGTCAGGGAAAACCTGATGAAGAGGGACTTTATAAAGACGCCAGGGCGGCCTGGCGCTATCTGACTGATCAACGAGGGTTCGAGCGGGAAGATATCATTCTCTTTGGCCGCTCGCTTGGCGGCGCTGTGGCGGCGGAACTGGCTGCAGAGGTTCAGCCGGGCGGGTTGATTCTCGAGTCAGCATTCAGCTCAGCTAAAGATGTCGCCAACGCGCTATTACCTGTTCTTTCCCGATTGATTATTCTGCGTTACGATTTCAATACTGCGGCCCATGTCAGGCGCGTAGCATCTCCGCTGCTGGTGCTGCACAGCCCTGACGATGAGATCATTCCATTTCATCTTGGAGAGAGGGTCTTTCAGGCAGCCAATGAGCCAAAATCCTTCGTCAGGATGCGGGGCGACCACAATAGCGGATTTCTTATGAGGCAGCCGGACTACGAGCGGGGGCTTGGCGCGTTTATCTCATCGTTGATACTCAGGTAGCATTCGCCGGTTTTTCATTGAGGACAGCCTGTTGTGTATTCACCTGCTGTTTGAGTCACTCTCGACGTGCGGTGATTTGCGGATGATGGCCTTGAATGTGCCAGCTTTGGATATTGTGATGGTTGCCATGAGACATACTCCGAAACACGAAAATTTCGGCGCGGTACCTTTTTCTGTACCTATCGCCACTATTCAGCATGTCTCAGAGTTGCCTTGCAGCCTGATTTCTTCCGTGAAATCAGTTGCTTATATGGTGGGCCGTGAGCGATTCGAACGCTCGACCAATTGATTAAAACTCCAGCGTAACCAATAGCCTACAACAAACAATAATAATAAAATCAGTCTGTTAGGTGGTTTGTTTTGTTGCTATTACCTGTGGATAACTGCCATTATTTGCCAGTGAGTGCGCCATTTTTGCGCCATTTTCAATGTCCATCAGAACCACCACCATGGCAAAATCCACATCACAGTCGAAGAAGCCATCCAGAAGCACGCTGCCATGAAGGTATTTGAAGCTACCTCGTGCGGCGAGTGTGGCAACGGCGCTATGATTCAAAACCATGTGGTTTATTTATGATCACTTCTCCGCATCAGCCTTGATGAAATCAATCTCAATGCCAGAAGTTTTCATCTCCTCTTCGAGCACAAGGGATTCATCAATCTGCCCCGTCAATCCCTCAACTGCTACGAACCTCCCGGAGGCATCCCCTGTTTCCGCCTTCTGCCAGGCCTCAACCAAATTGGGCAAAGAGTAATGACCATTCTCATCTTCATATTCATCCAGGAAGTCGTAGAATAGGTTGATCATGTCATCGGCAAACACGGTGACAGTCCCCCTGATTTTGATGCTGACCTCTTCTAGCTTCGCGTTGATGAAGTCTCCAGGAGAGGCAACATCAACACACTCCATGTATTCAGCGGAGAATGCCTCAGCCTTCTTGCGCAGACGGTGACGGCGGACATTCTCTTTGTTCGATAGCGCATTCATTGGTAGTTCCTCATGTTTCGCATGGCATTACAGTGGCATGTAATGACCACCATTACAAGAGGTTGTAGTGGTGTGCTTCAACGCAATCGGATGATTCTGCCGTTGATCAGCATGCAGCCATGCGCATTTCGTGTGGGATTGGTGCAAATAAGGTACTGAGAGATGTTCACGCACAAAAAAACCCGGCTCAGCTGCCGAGGTTAGGGTGTCTTCAATAACAGCACATCCATCAGGCAGAGCGCATCAGTTCATCAAACTTTCTATGCCAATCGGCATTTATATGCTCAGACCCATTCAACACACCTATGGCGATGTCCAATGTATGAGTCGCGTCCTGTAATCTGTCTCTGAACACCTCCAGTTCTCGAACTTTGTCTGTGTAGGAAACAGCGTGATCAACCACGTCAAACACCAAATCTGTCATGGCTTCAGCATATAATCTGGTGGATTCACAGTGCCCCTCGGAATCAAGCGGCTCACCAAACTGTTCGTCTAGCATTTTCAACCGCTTCCGGATTGTCTTTCTGATTTCTGCGATTGCGCGTTTACACCTCTCTTGCTCTGTCATAACCATTTGTCCGCCCTCTTTTTCTTATTATCTATAGCAGACTTTGACAGATTTTTATTGATCCAGATCAATAAAGCATAAAATTATGGAGGGGAATTTACATCAGAAAAACCACAGTGCGGGGGGGATCGCCTGAAAGGGTTGATACTGCGTGACTGGATAGGGTAGCTGAATCACCACCCACAAAAAACCCGCCTCAGTGGGCGGGCTGAAATCAGTCTTGTTTCTCAAGACGCCTTCTGTGCAGGTGGCGCATAACGAACAGGAGGAAGATAGCCCCCATTCCAACAGCGAAGGGCCATCCGTATACTACTCCTAAGACTGTGGCGATAATGCTGCTCATGTCTTTGTCCTCGTCGACCGGTGAATGTCATCACCTACAGAATATGTTGCCCCCGCTGCTGTCTCGCTGTCAACCATCGCCGCCGTTACATAGTCAACGCCTATCCAGTAACTCAGATTATGCCAGTGCAAGTAATGGCATTCGCTATCGCTGTATAGTGCTGTGAGAATCGATTTCAGGCACTCTCAGGCCATGCAATGCAAGAGACATGCCGTCATAGGTAAATACAATAATCGGCTCTTTCCCGGCGCTCTGAATCGGCTGTGAGGCGCATTATTGCATGAATTGTGGCGCTGCCTGAATTGTCTATCCACTTTGTTGAGGTTCGTCCACGAGTGCGGAGATCACCCCAGCATCTCCCTGAGCGCTGCAATAAAAAACCCGGCTCAGTGGCCGGGCTGTTTATGATGGTGCTTTCAGTTTACGCAGTCTCCCCCAATATCCGCTGATACACCTCCTCTCGATGTACTGGGATTTCCTGCGGTGCGTCTATCCCGATTCTGACCTGGTTGCCAGTGACGGCCAACACAGTAATCTCAATATCATTTCCAATGTGGA
>JAIVTC010000225.1:0-6540 GCA_048629055.1 Candidatus Bathyarchaeota archaeon | reverse complement strand
CTGATCAACGAACAGCACCGGCAGGCAGTCTGCTGTCAGCACCGCACACAGAGTGTTTGCCGTATTGCTGTAGAGCGCGTCTGCTTCGCATGAGGGCGATAAATGAAGCTCAGCGGCATCGAGCACGATGCATCCATGCACCTGCGTCAGCCACTGCGGCTCATGCGGCAAGTTCGCCAGATGCTGCAGACGGCGGCGATTTTCCGCCACATGGCGGAGGTCGTCATTGACATGATCGCCAAGATTCAGGCTCTCCCAGGGCGATTGACTGACACCCCCCTGGCGGATCGTGGAAATCGCACGCACATTGGATGCAGCTGGCCACCGGGGTTCAACCCATGGATTTTTTATCATCTTGCAGTTCTGCCAGCAGGTGTTGCATATCATCCGGAATAGCGCTCTCCCACTCCATCCACTCTCCAGTTTCGGGATGTTCAAATCCCAGTTTGAATGCGTGCAATGCCTGACGTCTAAAACTGCGCAAGGCGTTTTTGAGCTCTTCACTGGCGCCCGCAGGGATTTTCAACCGCCCCCCGTAGAGTGGATCGCCCACCACCGGATAGTTGATATGCGCCATGTGAACCCGGATCTGGTGGGTGCGTCCGGAGTGCAGCTTGACCTGTAACAGCGAGTGGGCGCGAAAACGCTGCAATACCCGGTAGTCGGTGCGCGCCGGTTTGCCGGTATGCACTACCGCCATACGCTTTCTCTGTAGCGGATGCCTGCCGATGGGTTCATCGACACTGCCGCCGGAGATCATGACGCCATTGACAATGGTGCGGTATTCGCGATGTATCTCCCGCGCCTGCAGCAATTCAACCAGATGCTTGTGCGCCTTCAAGCTGCGCGCCACCACGAGCAGACCCGAAGTCTCTTTATCCAGCCGGTGCACAATGCCCGCACGCGGCAACCCCTGCAGCGAAGGGTCATGATGCAGCAACCCATTCAGCATGGTGCCGTCAGGGTTGCCGGCGGCAGGATGAACCACAAGCCCTGCAGGCTTGTTGATGATCAGCAGATGTTCATCCTCATAGCGGATATCAAGCTCGATGGGTTGTGAAACGGCTTCAATAAGTGGTTCATCTTCAATCCGCAAGTGAATAGTGTCACCGGCAGAGACCTTGTCCCTGGCGCGCAGCTGCTTGTGGTTCACCGTTACCCTGCCTGCCTTGATCCATTTTTGCAGGCGGCTGCGGGAGTAATCACTGAATAATTCTGCCAGCGCCTGATCAAGACGCCTGCCTGACAACCCGGGAGGGACTTCCTCCTGCAGAATCTGCTCATTCATGATGGCCCATCTTATCGTCAAATCCGGTATAATCGAAAAATTCAACCGAAATCATACTACAGGATTCAGTCAGCGATGTGGCGATCACTCCTTTATCTGCTATTAGCCGCTGTTCTGTTGGGCGGATGCGCATCAACAGAAGAGAAAGACAAGACTGCCAACTGGTCTGCAGAGCGTATGTATTCCGAGGCATCTGCGGCGCTCAACGAAGGCAACTACGACAAGGCGATCAAGAGTTATGAAAAGCTTGAAGCGCGCTACCCCTATGGGCAGTATGCGGCGCAGTCACAGCTTGATATTGCATACGCCTATTCCAAATATGATGAGCCGGATGCAGCAATCGATGCGCTGGATCGTTTTATCCGCCTGCATCCTGATCATCCCGAACTCGCCTACGCCTACTACATGAAGGGGGTTGTCAATCTCGACCGCAACCTCGGATTGATGGATCGATTTGTTCCAACAGATGCATCACAGCGTGATCCTGTTTCTTACGCACAGGCCTACAAGGACTTCAAGGAGGTTGTCGAGCGTTTCCCGGATTCAAAGTATGCCAAAGATTCACAGCAGCGCGCCATCTACCTCTTCAACAGCCTGGCGATGCATGAAATCCACATTGCAAACTTCTACATGGATCGGGGGGCATACCTGGCTGCAGTCAAGCGTGCTGTTGGCGTCATCGAGAATTACCAGCGCACCCCGGCTGCAGAAAAAGCCCTGGTTATCATGGTTGACGCCTACACCAAACTGGGGCTTCCCGAGTTTGCCGACGATGCCAGCCGCGTACTGGCGCTGAACCGGGAACAGGGGAACTTCGGCAGCGACGCCTATGAAAAAGCCAACAGAAGCATGCTTAGAAGATTCTGGGATTACATCGGGCTGGATGAGGATTAGGGGGAGGTTTTAGGTTTTAGGTTTTAGGTCATAACTGCTCGAGCATGTTTCGCATCGAGAAGCCCATCAACGGCTCATCGATATTTCGTGTCAGCGCCATCACCTTGAAACGCTCACCCATCCCGGATGGAAGAACCAGCCGTTTCAGGCCTTCTGCCTGCTGAAACCACGCTGCATTCTGATCTGCTGCTGTAGATTGCAGTAATTTTTCGATACCACAGGCGAGCAGAAAACCGGCCTGGTTGGTATAGCCGGCAACGCTCAGAGCGGCATCATCCGCTGCTTCTGCTAGCGCAGTAAAATCAACATGGGCGGTGATATCCTGAAGCCCGGGGTAAAACAGCGCATCGCCATGTGCATGCTGGCGAAAGTGGCACATCAAGGTTCCCGCGCTATGCTGCGGATGGAAATATTCACTGCGCGCATAGCCATAATCGATCAGCAACACAGCCCCCTGTTCAAGCACATCGGAGATTGCCGCAACCCACGGCTTCAGGCGTAGATTGATCTCCGATTCACACTCTGACGGCAACTCAACGCCCAGCTGCGCAACCTCCTGCCGCAGCTCTGCAGAGGCAGGCCGCCACTCTTTTGCCAGTTGACCTGCTGCACAGGTAATCATCTCCTCTTGTGTCTGTTCATGATTTGCAGAACTGGCTCGAAACCGATGCACGGGCATCGCATCCATCACCTCGTTGGCGACCACAACTCCACACAGGCGCTGGTGCGGCAGCATCTCCAACCACTGCACCCTTTCTCTTAGACGGGGGATTTCGGCAGCAACAAGCTGCTGCTGACGCTGGCGCAAATCAGGACTCAGCTCCAGAATCAGATACCGTTCCGGCAAGGCATCCAGAGCATCCAGCTCGCGCAGCATATCGACTGCCAGCCTGCCGCTGCCGGCTCCAAACTCCAGCACATCTCCGCCGCCACAGAGATCCAGCAGCTGCTTCACCTGATGGGCAAGGGTGCGGGAGAAGAGCGCAGAGATCTCGGGGGCAGTCACAAAATCACCCTGCGCACCGAACTTGCGCATCCCTGCAGTGTAATACCCTAACCCTGGCGCATAGAGCGCCAGCTCCATATAGCGGTCAAAGGGAATGGCGCCGCCTTGTTGTTCGATCTCTGTACAAATCAACTGCTGCAGCTGTTGCGAAAACGCTATCTCTTCAACAGCGGGCTGTGGCAGCGGCAAAGATTGCATGACGGATCACTCTGATTAGGTTAGATTGAAAGCAGTTTACCAATACAAGGCAGAGACAGCATGACTAATAAGAGCGTCCTGATTACCGGAGGCGCTGCACGCATCGGCGCCCGCATTGCCCGCAAGCTGCATCACGCCAACATGGACATCATCATTCACTACCGCCGCTCCGATAAACGCGCCAAAGCGCTGGTAGAGGAGTTGAATGCCGAACGTGCTGATTCCGCCGTGACAGTGCAAGGGGATTTGCTGCAGAAAGGTGTTATCGACAGGATCATCAATGAGGCTGCCGCCTTCAAAAACCGGCTCGATGCGCTCATCAACAACGCTTCGACATTCTACCCGACAGCGATTGGTGAGGTAACGGAAAAACAGTGGGATGATCTCATCGGAACCAATATGAAAGTCCCCTTCTTCTTATCCCAGGCTGCAGACCCCTGGCTGAAAAAATCCAGAGGCTGCATCGTCAATCTTGTTGACATTCACGCCCTGCGCCCCAAAAAAGGCTACCTGGTCTACTCCATCGCCAAGGCCGCCAACGCCATGCTGGTGAAGAGCCTGGCGCTGGAGTTGGGGCCTGAAATCCGCGTCAACGGCGTTGCCCCCGGGGTTATTCTATGGCCGGAGCATGACATCAGCAATGCAGAAAAGGAGGAGGTATTGTCACGCATCGCCCTGCAACGCCCGGGAAATCCGGATGATATTGCGGAAACAGTCGCCTTTCTGGTAACCGGCCCCGACTACATCACCGGTCAGATTATCGCTGTCGATGGCGGACGCACAGTACAGCAATAGAAGATCAAACGACTCGACCACGAAAGGCTCGAAAAACACGAAAAGGGAAAAGGGAAAAGGGAATTAATTATGGACTATGAAAAAGATACAACAATAATTTACAAGGAAGAATGTTATGTCATTCAAGGAGCAATTTTTGATGTTTATCGTGAAATGGGGTGTGGGTTCCTTGAATCTGTTTATCAGGAATGTCTGGAAATAGAGATGTCTAAACGGAAAATCCCTTTCACCTCTCAACACAACCTCAAATTATCCTATAAGGGTGAAGAACTTCGACAGACTTACAAGCCTGATTTTGTTTGTTTTGAAAAAGTCATCGTGGAACTAAAAACTGCCAATAGAATTACGGCAGGTCATGAAGCCCAGATTCTCAACTATCTGAAGGCAACGGGAATAAAACTGGGCCTTCTCGTCAATTTCTGGGGTTACCCCAAAGTCGACATTGATCGATTTGTCTTGTAGGTTTTTTTCGTGCCTTTCGTGTCTTTCGTGGTCAAATATCTTTTTGCATCAACGCGGAAACCATAGGATCAGGATGATACACAGCACGATCGTGGCTACAAAAAAGAGGATAAATTTCTTTTGGACCGCCGTCATTCCCCGGTTTTGGGAAAATGGTGACGGGGAGTCGCAGTAGGGGCACGAGGATTGATCCTCCCGCACCATCTTGCCGCAGTGATTGCATGCTTTTTCATTCATCGCCATAAATTGTCAGGGCTCTTTTTTGGTTTTGCCGCCGCGCGGGGTAAATGAGATCACATCTGCTGCCGGTTTCTCATCAGTAAAGTAGGGCTTCTCCATCTGTATGCCTGCATCATCCGCCAGCTCCCGCTCACGCAGGGAGATCAGCCCCAGGCACTCCCGAATCTGCTGGATGGTTGGATCTGACAGCGGGTGTTTCATGCTTCTGTGATCCGGGGTCGTATCCTTGATGATGTTGGCGAGCACCTTGCGCATCACCAGCAGTATCTGTCTCTCTTTCTTGGATATGTCACTCATTGTATAGACTCATGTTTTCCTGTTTAACAAAGCATACCCTGCCGGCAGCCACAAAAAAAGCCCGGAAGAGTCCGGGCTTTCGATTGGAATCCCGCTCAACCCCGCTTTCACAAAGGGGGAAAGAATCCTGCAGGAGAGTAAGCGATCACTGCTTGAGGCGATTGATGCCCAGCATCTTGAGGACGTATTTCTCGTAGATGGGTTCGGAACTTCCCTTTTTCATCTTGCGGATGAAATATTTTTCAAAGGCGATCTTCGCCATGTGCACCCACTTGCCCTTCTTGAACCAGGCGACATTACGCGGGGGCATCTGCGGCAGCGCCACGAAAGCTGCGCCTGTATCGCCAAAATCGGCCAGGCAGATGGCATTCCAGGTACCGACCTTTTCAGGCTCCTCTCCCTTCAGGGCATACGCGATGTTGTGCACCAGCGCGGTCACCATCGTCTCGATCATATAACCTGTTTTCGGCGCCCCTGTCGCCACCGGCGTCGCCTCGATCGGCGGAATGGCGATGCACACACCTGCAGAGTAGATATTCGGGTGCTTCGGGTTGCGCTGATACTCATCCACCATCACAAATCCGCGCGGGTTGCACAAGCCGTCAACATTCGAGACGGCATCGACGCCTTTGAAAGCCGGCAGCATCATCGCAAAATCAAAGTCGACCTCGTGGGATTTGGCGACTTCACCGTTTTCATCCATCTGATCGATGAACATCTTGCCCTCTTCCACCTTGTAGGTTTTGGCATTGGTGATCCACTTTATGTGATGGTTGCGCATCTCTGACTCGAGCATGCCCTTGGAGTCGCCAACACCGCCCAGACCAAGATGGCCGATATAGGGCTCGGAGGTGACATAGGTCATGTGATATTTATCACGCATCTTGCGTTTGCGCAGATCGGTATCGACGATGAACGCAAACTCATAGGCCGGACCGAAGCAGCTTGCAAAGGGGACTGCGCCGACAACAATGTGGCCGCTGCCCTTCTCCAGCAGTTTCTGGTAGGCGCCCCACGCGGTCTCCGCATGATCGACACTGCAGATTGACTGCGTGTGACCGCCATCAGGACCAGACCCCTCGACCTCTTCAAATGCCAGGCGGGGGCCGGTGGCGATCACCAGGTAGTCATAACTGATGCTGTCGCCGTTATCCAGTATCAGGGTGTTGGCATCGGCGTCAATTTTATCGCAGCGCTGGCCGATAAAATCGATCCCCTTGCGCTGCAGGTAGGGCTTGATGTCAAACGTGATATCACTACGGTCACGCCAGCCGACGGCCAGCCAGGGATTGGACGGCACGAACTGGAAATAGTCTCGTTCATTGATAACCGTAATTTTGTGTTCTGCACCAAGCTCGGC
>JAIVTC010000224.1:0-6286 GCA_048629055.1 Candidatus Bathyarchaeota archaeon | reverse complement strand
TTAGTCGTTGTCCAAAAATAACTTCCCGATCCTGCTTGCCCTGTTGTCCCTCTTCTGCGTTCCAGCAAGAGTTACATAACGCTGCTATGCGCCCCTTGCTGCGCCTTGAAGATGAACAACATTGCTGCGCGATATCGGGAAGTTATTTATGGACAACTCCTTAGATTGGCGAAGCTACTCAGCTGCAACATGCTCGATATACTTTGGCACATCGATCATATCCAGATGCACAGCCTGCGCCTGAATGCGAATATGCTGATCACTCCCCTCAATTTTCAGGTCGCAGTGCGCCGACCCCCGACTCTGCAGTGGAATGGGAATCATATTCCGGTAGGTGTAGACATTCTCCCCGACATCACCGCCGCTGCAGACCGCAGGTAACGACGGAAGATCATCGATGAGCTGCGCCTCTTCGAAGACCAGCTCTCCCTTCTGCCACCACCTGGTGCGCTCGAAGGCGCCGCTCATGGTTTTGATAATAATGACGCGCTCAAAATGAACGCAGATGGTCTCACCATCAATAGTGACCCCGGAAATTTTACTGCCGGGGAGTTCAATGGTACTGCTATCCATTCATGTTTCCTCTTTCAATTAGCGGTAATTCAATAGTGGTATAAAACCCAATCCGGTTGACCAAATCGCCCAAGCAAAGTATCTTCAATCCATCGGTAAAAGAAAACCATCAATCAGCGATGTTTTTCAGATAATCACGAGGGGTACCCGTAATGAGCAACAACTACAAAACTCTTGACCATGCACTGCTCGGCGCAGAGATAAAGTGTCTCAAACCTTTTGGAGAGTTACCCCAACAGGCCTCGATGGATGACCCCGCAATCAACGCGATGACGGACCTGACAAAAACTGCCGCTCTTGTTATCGGCCCCTGCGCAACACTGAAAGAGGCCACCGAACGCATGATTGCGAGTAATGTTCAGTTGCTGTTTGTAACCAACCAGTATCACCACATCATCGGCATCATCACCAGCAAGGATGTGGAGGGCGAGCGAGTGATGCGCCATATCGCACAAAATGGCGGCAACCGTGACGACATCATGGTTCGCGACCTGATGACTCCGCAGATTAAAATTGAAGTGCTGAACATTGAGGATGTCCGCAATTCACTCATCGGCGACATTGCCGAAACCCTCACACGCATGGGCAGACAGCATGCGCTGGTCATTGAAAAAGATGCAGAGGGGAACGCATCTATTCGCGGAGTGCTCTCAACCACACAGATCCGCATGCAGACAGGTGTCACCATTAACACCTCTGATGTCGCCAGCGGCATAGCAGGAATGCAGGCTGCGTTGGGGAATTAGGGAGAAGTCCATGGCTCAGCGTTTGCCGGACATTGCCCCCAGAATTCCTCTGATAATCGAACGGCCGATTTGCGTGCCGGCGGTGCGCGCCAATGATTTTAAAAACGACTCGCCGACTGACTGACGACTGCTGCGTGGCTTTCTGCTTGCGCGCTCCATCTGCTTGCGCAGCGCCTCCTCTTCAGCCGCCAGTTCACGCTGTTTTTGCATCTCCTGCTCGCGTTTGGTCAGCAATTCATAGGCCGACTCCCTGTCTACCTGATTGTCATAACGGCCTTTGAGCGGTGATCGGTTAAAGATTTCCGCCCGTTCCGACTCCGTTGCCGGACCGATGCGCGAGCGAGGCGGCGACATAAGGCACCAGTCAACCACTGTCGGACGCCCCTTCTCATCCAGGGTGGAAACCAGCGCCTCACCGACGCCGAGCTGGGTAATCATCTCGGCAGTATCGATCTCCGGATTTTGACGAAATGTATCGGCTGCCACCCTGACTGCTCTCTTATCTTTAGGTGTATAAGCTCGCAATGCATGCTGAATGCGGGAGCCCAACTGCCCCAGCACCTCGTCCGGAATATCATTCGGATACTGGCTGACAAAGAAAATGCCAACCCCCTTGGATCGAATCAGGCGCACCACCTGGGTAATGCGTTCCAGCAGCGCTTTTGGCGCAGAGTTAAACAGCAGATGCGCCTCATCAAAGAAAAACACCAGCTTTGGCAGCGCCGCATCACCGCGCTCAGGCAACTCGGCCATCAACTCGGACAACAGCCACAGTAGAAATGTGGCGTAGATGCGGGGGTTTTGATAAAGCGTGGTTGCATCCAGCAGGCTGATCACGCCCCGGCCGGAAAAATCGACCTGCATCAGATCCCGGATATTGAGCGCAGGCTCGCCAAAAAACTCCTCGCCACCGGAATCTTCCAACACCATCAATTTACGCTGAATCGCCGAGACGCTCTGGGAGGCAATATTGCCATACTCCCTGCTCAACTCTTTGCGATGTTCCGCCATCCAGTTGAGCATCGCACGCAAATCTTTCATGTCCAGCAACAACAACCCCTGATCATCAGCAATGCTGAATGCCACAAACAGGATTCCCGACTGGGTCTCATTCAGCTCCAGAAGATTGGCCAGCAGAACCGGCCCCATCTCCGACACAGTGGTGCGCACAGGGTGGCCTTTTTTGCCGTAAACATCCCAGAACAGCACCGGACAGCCCTCAAACGGATGATCCTTGATGCCAATATACTCGAGTCGCCCGGTTATTTTTTCATGCGCCTTGCCGGGCTTGGCAAGACCTGAAAGATCCCCCTTCACATCCGAAGTAAAGACCGGAACCCCAAGACGCGAGAAAGACTCCGCCAATACTTGAAGGCTGACCGTCTTGCCGGTTCCCGTAGCCCCGGTTATCAGGCCGTGACGGTTCGCCATACCGGCATCGATAAAGAGTTGCTCTTTGTTGGCATTGGCGCCAAGTAGTATCGTTTTGCGTTCGTCAGACATGAGATAGGTTTTAAGTTGTTAAGTATTAAGTTTTAAGTTTTAGGTTTTAAGTTTTGGGATCCGGGTTTTCGGTTTTTAGGCGAAGAGTGTTAGTGGCGCACACCTAAAACCTAAAACTTAATAACCTAAAACATTACTCCTCGTCTATATCCAGCGCCTGCATCTTGCGGGTCAGGGTGTTTCTTCCCCAGCCGAGGCGTAGCGCTGCTTCGTTCTTTTTCCCGCCCGAGGATTCAAGCGCCGCCTCGATCATGATGCGTTCAAATTCAGGCACAGCACTATCCAGCAACGGCTTGTCACTCTGGAGTAACATCTGCGTTGCCCATAACTTCAAGGCCGCCTGCCACTCTCCACGCATTTGAGAGTCATCGATCTCCCGTATTTCAGCCGGAAGGTCCTGAAGATGGATCACTTTTCCAGCCGCCATCACAGTCAGCAATCGCGCCGTGTTCTCCAATTGACGTACATTGCCCGGCCAGTCAAAGTGTCTCAGCTGCAGTGCTGTCTCCGGCAGCAGCTCTTTCGGCTCTTCGTGCAACTCTTCGGCTGCCGAGATCAGAAATTTGTTCATC
Source organism: Candidatus Bathyarchaeota archaeon (assembly GCA_048629055.1). GTDB lineage: Bacteria > Pseudomonadota > Gammaproteobacteria > Chromatiales > Chromatiaceae > Sva-25. The sequence continues at coordinate 2,892 of JAIVTC010000224.1, read as the reverse complement.
AGCAGCGGAATATCTTCCCTGCGTTCACGCAAGGCCGGAATGTGGATGCGAATCACATTGAGCCGATGCATCAAATCTTCACGGAACAGCTTATCTTCCACCAGCTGCTCAAGATCCTGATGCGTCGCGGCAATCACACGCACATCAACCTTGACCGGCTTGCGTCCACCCACGCGATAGAATTCACCATCAGCCAATACGCGCAATAAGCGTGTCTGCAGATCGGCTGGCATGTCCCCGATCTCATCCAGAAACAGGGTGCCGCTGTCAGCCTGTTCAAAACGCCCGGGACGACGTTCCGTAGCGCCGGTAAAAGCGCCGCGTTCATGCCCGAACAGTTCGGACTCCAGTAGATCACGCGGAATTGCCGCCGTATTGATGGCAATAAAGGGGTTGGCTGCACGCGGGCTGTGACGATGCAGCGCCTTTGCCACCAGCTCTTTTCCGGTGCCTGTCTCGCCGGTAACCAGCACGCTGATATTTGATCGCGCCAGCTTGCCAATTGCACGAAACACCTCCTGCATAGCCGGAGCTTCACCGATGATTTCCGGCATCTCGGCTAAGGGTGCATCAGCAACAGTGTCACTACTGCCTTGCCGGCAGGCTCTCTGCACCTTATCGACGACCTCTTCAACATCGAAAGGCTTCGGCAGATACTCGAAAGCGCCGCCATGATAGGCGGCAACAGCGCTGTCCAGATCCGAATGCGCCGTGATCACAATCACCGGAAGTTCGGGGGTCTTTTCACGCAACCTCTCCAGCAATTCAAGCCCGCCCATACCGGGCATGCGTATATCGGAGATGATCACATCCGGCTGACTGCTTTTCAGTTGCAGCAAGGCATCTTCGGCATTCTCAAAACTGCTGGTTGTTATACCGGCTTTTGCCAGCGCCTTCTCCAACACCCAGCGGATCGAAGAGTCGTCATCAATAATCCATACATCACAGCTATTTGTGTTTGTCTCAGTCATTTTCCACGGGAAGGTAGATAGTAAATGTCGTCTTTCCGGGCTCACTGTCGCATTCGATCAACCCATGAAAACGGGCAATCAGTGACTGCGCGATCGAGAGACCCAGCCCCATGCCGCCATCACTGGCCGAAATCATCGGCAAAAACAGGGTTTCACGAATCGCATGCGGAATGCCGGGGCCATTATCGGATATCTCGATCTTCGCCACCAGCCGATGGCGTTGGTTGCCCACAGTAAACTGGCGCAAAATCCGGGTACGCAGCCTCATCTCACCCCGGTTATTGAGCGCCCGCGCCCCATTGCGGACAATATTCAACAGCGCCTGAATCAGTTGGTCGCTGTCGCCTTTGATCAACGGAATGCTGGGGTCATAATCCCGCTCAATGCTCAGCTGCTCACCGCTCTCCGCCCTGACCAGCTGGCGCACGCGCTCCAGCACTTCATGAATATTCAGTTCTGCAAGTTGCGGCAGCTTGCTGGGTCCCAGCATCCGGTCCACCAGGTTGCGCAAGCGATCGGCTTCATTGATGATCACCCCGGTATACTCTTTCAACTCCGCATCCCCGAGTTCCATCTCCAGCAGTTGTGCGGCTCCGCGCAAACCACCCAGCGGATTCTTGATCTCGTGCGCCAGCCCCCGCAGCAACTCCTGCGATGCCTGCTGCTGGCTGATCAACTGCTCTTCGTGAGAGATGCGCAACTGCCGGTCAACCTGCTGCAGTTCCATCATCAACGTATGCTGTCCCGGTTCGGAAATTGTCATCACCGTACAATCGACAGTCAGCAGATGGTGCGGTGTGCGAATCATGATCTCTCTCTCCGTATAGGAGTTGCGGCTCTCGATCACCTCTCTCAACTTATTGCGAGAATCGTCCTGCTCGCAATGAACCAGATCAAAAACCTGCTTGCCAAGCAGATGCCTGAGGCTCATGGCAAACAAAACCTCTGCTGCCGGGTTGGCATAGACAAGGTTAAGCTTTTCATCGAATAACAGCACGGAAGTGTGCAGATTATCGATCAGCTGCTGTTGAAATTTTTGCGCCTGCTGTGACATCTGGTTCAATAAAGGAATCTTTGCGCCATCTTTTCAAGTATGCCAGATATTCCGGAAAACATCTGCGACGGAAGAAAAAAATTATGCAGGATTACGCATCCATGACCAATAAGCAGAAACAGCTAGGAGGCTGGGGAATGAGATGCCTTAAAACCCCTGTCAATGAAGCTCCTGGCGATATGACGGAGGCGAGTTCATTCACCTGGATCATTAGTTGCCTTTGTGTCGATTTTTTTGCCTGGGTCAAACGATTGTCGCAGATAGGCAAGACGCGCAACAATAAAAAACATACCATATCTCCAGCAGATTAATTTTTACTGGAGAGAATAAATGAATGCACTGATCGCCATCGTTTTAACTGCATCATTGGGTTTGCCAGGTTACATGAGCAATTCAGACGATAACAATGTAAAGGCGGCTGATGCAGCATATAGCGCAGGGCAGATGAAGCAATCTGACGCCTACAGGATCATTTATCGTGAAGGAGTGGCGATGGACAATGCAATATTAATGAAATACGCCAGCGATATGATTGGGCAATCCCTGCTCTATGAATCAGGAGAGATCACCATGGCAGAATTTGAATTGCGTGATCGTAAAGCCCAGTCCGATGCCGTAGGGTCGAAAGCGGCTGGACTCAAAGCCGAAGCATCCACTGACGTTTTGTAATTCGTATAAAGGATGCGTCGGCTATGTTTGCTGAGGTACTTGCAAAGCTCCGTCATTCCGGCATGCTTTTAGCCGGAATCCATGTGTCTTGAGTAACTTCTCAATAATCCCGTGCAATATTTGAGTTTGCGCAAGGTCAGGATCAGCCTTTCAGGGACGCGTGAATACATCCCTGTAAGCTCTGATAAAACATCCCTG
>JAIVTC010000223.1:0-2450 GCA_048629055.1 Candidatus Bathyarchaeota archaeon | reverse complement strand
CCTCCTGGACCGCCTGCTGCGCCTCTTTGGTACTCTCTTGCGTAGCCTGGACTGCATCAATCGTTCCCTCTTCTCTGGCTGTCGCAGTGGAGTCCTTCACATCGTCCAGCGACTTTTTGGCATCTGTAAGCTTCTCCCTGATCGCCTGCGCATCCTCGATGCTGATATTCTGGTGTTTCACTGCTATTTCCTCAGCAGCAACTTCGTTCTCAGCCTCTTGCAGCAGCTTGAACCAGCCATCCGCCTCGGTGGAGAGCTCTTCGAGCGACAGCGGTTTCAACATAAAACCGAGTTCGTCCAGCGGGATGTCCGGTTTGACGGTGGTCACCGGGCTGGACTCTGCCCTCTTATCAGACGCCTCCTCTGCAGATGCGGACAAATTGAGTGCGAAAAACATCAGCAATGCAACGGCAGGCATAACTGACAGACGATAGATGTGTTTCATGAAATTTCTCATAGAATAGAGGGTTTGAGGATGACTGCCGGATGATACTAAAGCAGCAGCAGGCATTTCAACATTTTTAGAATCTCTTTGAACGGCAGCTGCGTGGTGCGATCTGTGTCAGGCTTCATTGCTGAAACAACTCCCTCTCATCTATAGGTTATTTCACAGCCTTTTTAGCCGCTTTTTTGGCCATGCCATCATCGTCACGGCGTTTTTCCAGCACACCCTTCTCTTCGATGCCCGTCTGGGTAGAATGGCCAGGAATTCAGGGGACAGTATACTCATTGGCGCTGATCGCAGTTATCAGGAAATAGGTATACTGTCCCCTGAATTCAAAGAAGGGTCAATGTCGATTTTCCTGCATGGATGATTGCCTCTTTGGATAAGGAGGCAAAACATTTAGGCGTGACCCGCCAATCAGTCATTAAAATATGGCTTGCCGAACGCCTGGAGAAAGTGGCTTCTACCCGGTAAGGCGGAGAGATCAGAAATGCCCACGGCGGATGTTCCGATTCTGCAACAAAGACGCTGTAGCGTATAAGGCAAGAGTGAGTTAGACTGGCTTCAATGTGCTGTTGCACAGGGAATTTTGATCACACATGGAGGTGTTTATGGCCATCAGCGACTGGCCCGAAGAGGAACGTCCGCGCGAGAAGCTGCTGCACAAGGGAGCGAAATCCCTCTCTGACGCGGAGTTGCTCGCGATCTTTTTGCGCACCGGCATCAAGGGCTTCACTGCTGTTGATATGGCGCGCGACCTGCTGAATCGTTTCGGCAGCCTGCGCCAGCTGCTGGCTGCCGACCACCACACATTCTGTCTGGCGCCCGGTCTTGGCGACGCCAAATACGCCCAACTGCAGGCGGTGCTGGAGATGAGCCGGCGCTACAGCAGTGAGACGCTGCAGCGCGGTATCGAGATCACTTCGCCGCAGGCGGCCCACGGCTATCTGCAGGCGCAGCTTGGCAGCTATCCCAACGAGGTCTTTGGCGGCCTGTTCCTCGACACCCGCCACCGCATGATCTGCTTCGAAGAGCTCTTCTACGGCACCATCGACGGCGCCAGCGTCCATCCACGCGAAGTGGTCAGAAAAGCCATACATTATAATGCGGCTGCCGTCATCTTTGCGCACAACCACCCGTCGGGCGTGGCCGAACCCAGCCAGGCGGACATTCAGATCACCGGCAGACTCAAATCCGCATTGGCGCTGATCGATGTGCGCGTGCTGGATCATATCGTGGTGACCCTGGATGAGTGTGTTTCACTGGCGCAGAGGGGACATCTGTGATTCACCTTTGACGGAAACCATCATTTGATATATATTTAATGTATCAAATGATGGCTATGGAGTTGAAATGCACAACTCGGCAATCCAGGAACAACCGGCAATCTATACACCTGGCTCTTCCAACCCCACCGATCTCCTTGCCCGGCTGGGACTTCCCGGTCGTGGAGCAGAACTTCACCGCAGGCTGCACCAGGGATTTGCGTATAAATTCTCGATCGACCTCTTGAAACATCTGCAAAGCACGCAAAAAGAGTTCTATGCAATCCTCAATTTTGCGCCCGCCACCATCAAGCGACGCAAGGGCGGGCGCTTCACCACCGAGGAGAGTGATCGCCTCTACCGGCTTGCTGAAATATTCAGCGCCGCGATCGAACTCTTTGAAGGCGATGAAAATAAAGCTCGAAAGTGGCTGAATCATCCGGTGAAAGGGCTGGGCGGAAAGCGCCCTGTTGATATGGCGATAACCAGCGCCGAAACAGAAGCCGCTCTTGACCTTATTGGCCGCCTGGAACACGGCGTCTTCTCTTGATTCAGACGGGGTACCGCCTGGTAAAAAAGAGGTGGTCAAATCAAGCATTCGATGGTGAAGGAGCCAGACGTTACGGCGGCCGCTGGAACTCAAAAGGGAAACGCTGCCTCTACCTGGCCTCAACCCCGTCGCTGGCGCTGCTTGAAATCATGGTGCATCTCGATGACTACAGCCTGCTCGAAGACTACAG
>JAIVTC010000222.1:0-4362 GCA_048629055.1 Candidatus Bathyarchaeota archaeon | reverse complement strand
GATACTGAAGTGACCCTGAAATCATCATCCTTATATACCTCCTTGCTATCCAGCTCCCGGTAGGACCACTGTATGGTATGCGGCTGCAGTTTGTATTCGCTGCTTGCCTGCGGATCGATGGTGGGGTTCAGGTAGGGGTAGACACCCTCTGTCGCACTGAACAACCTTTTAACAAAATCATCAGCCGAGAGAATAAAGGTATCGCCGCTCGGACCATAGAGCGGCAAATTGACGTTGCGCTCGCTGAAGAAGCCCCCTTTCACGTAGGCGGCCAGGTCGGCGCTGTGATCGACATGAAAGTGGGTAAAAAAGATCGCTCTGATATCCTCATATTTGGCGCCGCTCTGCTTGAATCGCTGCAGACTGCCAGGCCCCGCATCAACGATAATGCGCGCCTTGTCGTCCAGCCAGATCAGGTAGCCTGTGGAAGCGCGCTCATTGAGCAATTCGGGACCGCCTGTTCCCAGCATCTGCAGTTTGACGCGTTCTGATTGACAGCTTTGCGCATGCAGCGGAGGTAGTATCAGCAGCAGGCCAAGCGCCACTAGCGTACGAGAGAGTCTGGTAGTCATAGTTGCCTCGTTTGGATTAATCGATATCGCGTAAAAAGCGGTATGCCTTGTTGATCTGCTTGGATTTTCGATCCGCCAGTTCGCGGATCTCTATCCCCAGCTGAGAAACCTTGTCGGGGTGATACTGGCTCATCTTCTCCTTGTAGGCTTTTCTGATTTGCAGCTGATCCGGGCTTCCCTCAACTCCCAATATCCTGAAGGCATCTTCAGAGTTCGCTATTTCATTCAAATCACTCTCACGATAGTCGACGCCAGCCTGCGAATAGACGGTCAGATTGCCATATTCATCCGCCTTCAACAAAAATCGGTGTTGGCAGAGCGGGCATTTACCAACTCCTGCAGGCGGAGGAAAGGCGACTCTTATTTTCGTCTGACAATTGGCGCATTGTATGATTCTGAATCTGTTGTTGTTCAGTGCATGCGCCTTTCCATGAAATCCATACTCCTGATAAAGGATGCGTGGTTTTGGGATACCGACAATGACCATAAAGACAACGTCTATCACCGGTATCAATGCGATCAAAGAAAGCCAGGGAGACCAGCCGATGTCACGACAGCGTTTGGCCTGCAGCGCGATAATGGATAGCAGTGGGATCACAGTCAGCTCACGTAATTCCAACGCGAACAATATCCATATCAGCAGCAACACCCCCAACAGGGCCAACCAGTAGAGTTTCCGGTTGATGCGCCCTTTAAAAGAGAACAGCAGGGAGAGTATGCTCATAATGTGCCGATACGAATGGCGTGGCTAAAATAGATCAGACGATGCATCATATTACACGAATGATAGCCTCTTCTCGACATGACAAGGCTGCAGTTGATGAGATGACCACATTTCTCAGGCTCTTTTTTGCGATCAACATTCATAGTTGAACGATGACCTGCTATAGTTCCTCGCATGACGACTAAAATTGATAATTTAACCCCGCAGGAGGCTAGGGATCTGCTGCTGAAAGATCCACGGGCTGTCCTTGTTGACGTGCGCTCATCTATGGAATTTCTATTTGTCGGTCATCCCACCGGCGCTGTGCACGTCCCCTGGATTGATGAGCCTGACTGGGACATCAATCCTGACTTTGTGGCAGATGTCAGAAAACTGATGCTTGGCGGCGCAGAGGCTGGCAGTGAAAGCGGCGCCGCACCAATTATCCTGATCTGCCGCAGCGGTAAACGATCGCTGGTGGCCGGAGTCAAACTGAAGGAGGCCGGACTGGACAATATCTTTCATATCGGCGAGGGATTTGAAGGAGAACGGGACGATGAGCATCATCGCAGCACCACCGGTGGATGGCGTTTTCATGGTCTGCCGTGGGAGCAGTGTTAAGGAAGAATTCCCTCACCCTAACCCTCTCCCGGAGGGAGAGGGGATCAGAACCAACGTATCACAGCCCGAGTCGCTGCAATTAATCCGTGGAGTATATTGCCGAACTACCTCTGTTGCTGTTGATTGGCGTCATCGCCGGTTTTGTCGATGCCATTGCCGGCGGCGGTGGCCTGATCTCTCTGCCGGCCCTGTTGTGGGCTGGTTTGCCACCCGTCGAGGCGCTCGCCACCAATAAATTGCAGGGTACAGCCGGCACCTTCACGGCAACTCTCAATTACATACGCCACGGACTCATCAAACCGCGACAACTGCTGCTCGCTGTTGTCTGCACCGCGTTCGGAGCTGCTGCAGGCGCCCTGCTGGTACAACAGTTTTCGAATGATCTTCTTTCGCAGGTCATCCCCTGGCTGTTGATCTGCTTCGCGCTCTACTTTCTCTTCTCGCCACGCATGGATGGCCGCCAGCACCCGCAGCGTATCAATCTGCTGCCCTTCTCGTTGGTCATTGGTTTCAGCGTGGGATTTTATGATGGCTTCTTCGGCCCCGGCGCAGGCTCTTTTTTCACACTGGCGTTTGTGCTGCTGCTCGGCTATTCACTTCCACACGCGATAGGAGGGACAAAACTGCTGAACTTCACCAGCAACCTGGTAGCGCTGCTGGTGTTTCTGCTGAGTGGAAAGATTGTTTGGATCGTTGGCCTTGCCATGGGCGTCGGACAGATGATCGGCGCCTATACAGGGTCTCACCTGGCAGTGCGGCATGGAGCGCGCCTGATACGGCCATTGCTGGTGGTGGTGTCGGTTGGTGTCTCTATCAAGCTGCTGTTGTAGATCCTCCCCTCACCCTGGCCCTCTCCCGAAGGGAGAGGGAATACAACTCTTAAAACCTAAAACCTAAAACCTATCTATACTCCCTGAGATACCACAACTCAAAACCACGTTTAAGCCAATGAAACAGGCGTGACGAAGGAAGCATCAGGGTGCGCTTCTCATTTCTTGCAATCAGGATGCCACGGTCGCGGGTATCGACGATGCACACCAGTTCAACCTTGAAGGTAGCATCAGCTGCACTACCGTTCATTTCACCAAGCAGATTTTTAGAGGCTGCTGCAGCCTGCAGATCGGCCATGTGCGCCTGCTTCGGCATCCAGTCGGGTCCGGGGAAACTGCCTGAATCACCGGCCACATAGACCCGCTCCATGCCATCGACCTTGCAGTGCCTGTCGGCGCGAATGAGGCCGCCATTCGAGCGCGGCAGTTCACTGTTATCGAACCATTTGTTGCCGGTCATGCCCGGCATGAATAGAATCAGGTCTGCATCGAACTCTCCACCCTCTGTCACTACCCTGTTGTTCTCGAAGCTCTTCATTTTATGGCCCAGGTGGGTAGTGATATCACGCTTGTTCATCTCTTTGAGTAAAACATCAACCGCCTTGGGACCAAGTCGATTGCCGGGATTCGCTGCAGGACTGAAGAATACGAGCTTGAATTTGTCACGCCGTTTTTCAAGACGCAGTTGCGTATCGATGCCAAACAAAAACTCGAACATCGGCCCGCCACGCATGGCGCTCGGCTCCTTGGGGTTGCCGCTAAAGCCGATGGCGATGACGCCGCCATCCATCTCCTTCAGACGGTCGCGAATCTTCTCCGCAGCAGTGATCCCCTCACAGGGTGTAATGACATTTTCGATGCCTGGCAGCTTTTTGATAAAACGGCCGCCTGTAGCAATGATCAATCCATCATTTTCGACCTCTCCCTGGTCTGTTTCGACCACACGGCCACCGTCACGCAATCCCGTAACCCTGGCCTGAAAAAAGTGAACGCGATTGCGTTTGAAATAATTGTCCAGCGGTACAACCAGATCACTGCGCTTGCGCAGCCCCGCAGGAATCCAGATGATGCCCGGCAGATAGTGGAGTTCCGCACGCGGGGCGATCAGTGTGATCTCCAGGCTGGCATCCTGTGCACGCAGTTTGCGCACCGCTGTCAGTGCTGCAAAACCTGCTCCGATGATGGTGATTTTTGACATAGTTTTATCTCTTCAATTGTTATTTCTCGATCAGAAGACCGAAACAAATCATAAGGGAAAATCAACCACAGATGAACACAGATGCACACAGATATTTTTTGTGCTTTTCGTGACTTTCGTGGTTAAAAAAAGTGGTGGCAATCCTGGCATGGGTTCCCATAGAGGGCCGAGGGAACCAGAAAAAGCTGCATTGAGCATTAAGATCTCTCCTTCGTCGAGATGACAATCTCATGATCTGTGTTTATCTGTGTGCATCTGTGGTTAAAAAAGGCTATTCAGGTCGCACGCATCGCCTTGATGACATCGGGGCTCTGGTTAAGCTTCTCCAGCAGACTCTTTAATTGCGCAATATCACTTATTTCAACCGTAAAACGCATCACCGCCTGCTGTTTTTTGGGGTTTGAATGGGTTCTTACCGTGGTGATATCGACCTCTTCA
>JAIVTC010000221.1:0-8995 GCA_048629055.1 Candidatus Bathyarchaeota archaeon | reverse complement strand
GAGAAGCAGCATGGCAAGCGTTACACCGATCTGGCTGACAATCTGGAAGCAGGCAGGGTTTTCAGAAGAGACGGTAAGGTTGTGTGGCGCTGCAGGAACTGCGGGTACCTGCATGAAGCGGAAGATGCGCCCGAACTCTGTCCTGCGTGTCTGCATCCACAGGCGCATTTTGAACTGCTGGGTGAAAATTGGTAAACTGCAAAAAAGTTTGCAGTCGAATAAAAAAAGTATGCAGTTGGCAGTATTCAGTTTGCAGAAAAAGATAAAAGAGAGTTTGCGGTATGCAGCAATCTGATTAAACTTCTGCCAACTGCCACCAACTGCAAACTGGTTTCCCGGGTCAACCTGAAAACTCATTTTTAAGTCTGTTGTAGTTGTCAACAGTTCGCTGTACTACATCCCCGTCCAGTTCACGCAGTCCACTGATTACCATCTTTTTCTCGCCGCTGCCGACAACTTCCCCGGATGCAGTCAAACGGAACTCCAGGAGAATATCTCCTCTTCTGCCAGAGACTGAGAGAGAAGCATTACTGAGTTCCAGTTCAGGTTTTTCAAAATCAAGGTTGTTCAGGTCGATTGACATACTCTGGTAGATGATCAGGGGGCGATCCGGATTGGCCATGACATTATTTTCAGACATGAGCGGGATCAGGATATCGGTGAATGTGTGGCCGGAAAATTCCACATAGCGGCACACCAGGTCACGAATCAGGGTTTCATCCGTTGTCACACTCCCTTCGCGTTTGATGCTGAGATACTCCTTGCCGTTTGCATCGACAATACGCTGCTCTCCTGATGAAGTGTCGGAGAAATCGAGCGGCACGTTTTTGCCGACCATGCCAAGGAAAGAGATGCTCATTTTCTGGCTGAGGCCAAACTTTGCCAGGGTGATGGCAAAAAGCAGATCGCCAGGTACGCAAAAACGCTTGGAGTCCACATCATGCAGGGGGTTGAAGTCTCCGGCGACAGACTTGGCGAAATCGCTCGCTTGCTGTGGTGAGATGAGGGTTTTTCCATCTACCTGTGAATAGTAGTTGTCTAACCGCATGAATGATTCCTTCTGGCTCTGTACGCTGCGTATCATAGCAGTTGTGCATTGCTGATAGTGATATAGTTCCCTACCACTGGGAATCAGTAATAATCATCCCGAATCATGTTGATCCCTCCATTCTTGAGCAATAGCGAGTTCTCCCAATGAGCGAAGCCTGTACTTATGTTATTTTCGGCGCAACAGGAAACCTCTCGCGCCTGAAACTGATCCCCGCGTTATACCACCTTGAAGTGGCGAACAAGCTTCCGCAGGGAACACGCATCGTCGTCAGCGGCAGACGTTCCTGGGATCATGAGAAATGCATCTCCGAAGTTCGCCAGTGGGTTGAAGAGCGCACCCGTCACCAGCTTGATGAGGGGGTCTTCAGCCATTTTGCCGCACGTATCAGCTATTTTCAGGGCGACCTCTCTGATGATTCGATGTGGGATCGATTGAAGCAGTATCTTGAATTATCGCCGCAAAAGAAGACGCAATTGCCGCAGAATATCGCATTTTACATGTCCATTCGTCCTGCTGACTTCAGCCTGGTGGTAGAGAAACTTGGTGAGGTTGAGTTGCTGCAACAGCAGCATGGATGGCGTCGCGTGGTGATCGAAAAGCCTTTTGGCTACGATTTACACAGCGCCCGTGAATTGCAGCAGAGTCTCACACAGTATCTGCAGGAGGAGCAGATTTACCGCATCGATCACTATCTGGGAAAAAGCACGGTGCAGAACGTGCTTGTATTCAGATTTGCCAACACTTTGCTGGAGCCGCTGTGGAACCGCAACTACATCGAGCATGTTCAAATCACGCACTCCGAACGCATGGGTGTTGGCAGCCGCGCCGCCTATTATGACGACAGCGGGGCTATGCGCGACATGATTCAGAGCCACCTGCTGCAGTTACTGACGCTGGTTGCCATGGAGCCCCCTGCAACGATGGAGGCGGAGTCCCTGCGTGATGAAAAGGTCAAGGTGCTGAAATCCGTGCGTCCTATCAATAAAGAGAGCGTCGATGCCCACGCTTTTCGCGCGCGTTATGCACAGGGTGTGATTGACGGCAAAGAGGTGGTTGCCTATCTGGATGAAGAGAATGTGCCGTCTGACAGCACCACAGAGACCTATGCTGCGCTGAAACTCTACATAGACAACTGGCGCTGGCGGGGCGTGCCCTTCTATCTGCGCACCGGCAAACGTATGGCTGAACGCCAATCCATGATCTCGATCTGCTTCCGTCACCCGCCACAGCAACTCTTTCGTGACCTGGTAGCCGGGCAGATGAAACAGAACTGGATCATGCTGGGTATACAGCCGTGCGAGTGTCTGCGCATCGAGATGACCGTCAAGGAGTCCGGGCTGGACATGAATATCCGTCAGACCAGCCTTGACGCCAGTCTGCGTGGGGCGCTTCAAGAGAAAATTGATGCTTACGAAGAGCTGCTGCTGGATGTCATGGATGGTGACCGGGCGCTGTTTCTGCGCTATGACGAAGTCGAATATGCCTGGCGGGTAGTGGACCCGGTGATCAAGGAGTGGCAACGTAGTGATGAAGTCATTCCCGAGTATCCTGCCGGCAGTTGGGGGCCGCTTGAAAGCCGGCGGCTGTTTGACAAAAAAGAGCAGCGCTGGCGTCATACTATCGATCTGGAAGGCGAGGAGAGATAAGGGATGAGGCATTTATTAAAATACCAATCTCGCTTGCCTTTTTGCCCGTGATTTTCGCCGCCACTCTGGTTACATAGTTCACTATGCGCCCGGCGTGGCAGCAAAAACCACAAACAAAAATCCTGCACATCCTGGTACTTTAATTTCTGCCTCATCCCTAACCGAAAGGAGTGCTTGAATGCCTGTATTTCGAAAATCTGTGATCAAGCTGTTCTAAATCAATTATATTGCTGCTATAAATATTATTTAAGAGTGAATTATGGTATAAATGTATTTTATTGGGACCATAATGGCATTCACAGATGGCTGACCGCAGATTACAGGTATTCCACATGGTCGCCCGCTTGTTGAGCTTTACCAAAGCGGCCGAAACCCTGCACATGACGCAACCGGCGGTCACCTTTCAGGTACGCCAACTGGAAGAGTATTTCAATACACGTCTTTTTGATCGTACGCATAATCGCATCAGTCTCACGGAAGCAGGCACACGTGTCTATGGTTATGCAGACAAGATCTTCGAGCTCTACGGACAGATGGAGGACACTGTGCGGGAGATGACAGGAGAGATCAGCGGCACTCTCACCATTGGCGCCAGTACAACCATCGCGGAATACATGCTGCCGCCGCTGCTCGGTGACTTCAAGGCGGAGCACCCGGATGTCAGTATTCATCTCAAGGTCTCCAACTCCGAGGGAATTGTTCACATGGTGGAGAACAATATTATTGATCTTGGAGTCACCGAGGCGCCTGTCACCAATAAAAACCTGGTGGTCGAAGAGTGCCGCAAGGATCAGCTGGTGGCAATTGCCGCACCTGGCCATCCGCTTGCTGAAAAAAAGATAATCTCCTTCAGGGATCTTGCAAAATATCCATTCATCTGCCGGGAAGAGGGTTCAGGCACCCGTGAGGCAGTGATGAGCATGATGCAAGCATGTGACTCCTGCATCAATATATCGATGGAACTGGGGAGTCCTGAAGCCGTCAAGGGGGCTGTTGAGGCGGACATGGGAGTTTCCGTGGTTTCCAGGGCAACGATTCAGAAGGAGCTGCAGCTGGGAACCCTGGTGTGCATACCTTTTGATTCCCAGCCGGAGCGTCCTTTCTTATTTGTGCACCAGAAGCAGAAGTTTCGTTTGCGTCTGATGGAGACACTGCTGGAGTTTGCACGCGACTACTGCGAATCCTCCGGGTCAGAGAAGGATGGTTAGGGATGATGCTACCCTCGATGCCCATGGGTGGGGGAGGAAAGAACAGCAGGCTGCAGACTCTTTATCACAGTCTCTGCAGTGAAGATCAGCAGACTCTGATGGCGTTTGCCGAATTCCTGAAGCAGCGATCCAGCTTGAAAAAAGAGTCTGAACCCCGGCAGTTGCAACTACCGGGAAAGAGCGAACGGCCGCAGCAGGAGAGTGTCGTGGCCGCAATTCGCCGTTTATCCAACTGTTATCCCATGCTGGAAAAAGAGACGCTGCTGCATGAGACATCAGATCTGATGTCCTCCCATATTCTGAAGGGGAGGGCGGCCGCTGAAGTGATTGATGATCTTGAGGAGCTGTTTTCCACGCGGTATGATACCTACCGGAAACAACTTGAACAGGATTAAGGAATGAATCTCGTCGCGGACTGGTTTCGCCGCACCTTCGCTGACCCACAGGTTGTGGCGCTGATACTGGCATTGGTTGCCGGGTTTACAGTCATCCTGTTTTTCGGGGATATGCTGGCGCCGGTGCTTGCAAGCCTGGTCATCGCCTATCTTCTTGAAGGTGTTGTGAGTATTCTTGAGCACTATCACCTGCCGAGGCTGCTGGCGGTTATTGTTGTCTTTTTTGCATTTATGCTGTTCGTGGTGTTGATCACTTTTGGTGTCCTGCCGCTGGCATCCAGTCAGATGACAGAGTTGGTGCAGCAGCTTCCCTATATGATCTCAAGCGGACAAAATAGCCTCATGCGGCTTCCCGAACTCTATCCTGACCTTATCACTGCAGAGCAGATCACAAAACTGATCACAGTGATGAAAAACGAGGTGGCATTGGCCGGTCAGAAAATTCTCTCCACCTCGGCGTCATCTGTCGCCGGGATTATCACACTGCTTGTCTATCTGATCCTGGTGCCGCTGCTGGTGTTCTTTTTTATGAAGGACAAGGAGTTGATTGCGCAGTGGTTTTTGCGTTTTTTCCCCAAAGACCGTGGAATCGCAGACCAGGTCTGGATCGATGTGGATATGCAGATTGCCAACTATGTGCGCGGCAAATTCTGGGAGATTCTGATTGTCGGCACGGTCAGCTACGTCACCTTCACGCTGTTCGGTCTGCACTATGCTCTGCTGCTGGGCGTACTGGTGGGTCTCTCTGTTATCATTCCCTACATTGGCGCGGCAGTCGTTACGCTGCCTGTGCTGCTCGTCGCGTGGTTCCAGTGGGGGTGGGGCGGCGCCTTTGGAGGGCTGGCAGTCGCCTATTTCATTATCCAGGCGCTCGATGGCAATGTACTGGTTCCACTGCTGTTCTCGGAAGTTGTTAATCTGCATCCGGTTGCAATCATTGTTTCAATCCTGGTTTTTGGCGGATTATGGGGCTTCTGGGGTGTCTTTTTCGCTATACCACTTGGCACTCTGGTCAAGGCGGTGCTGACAGCCTGGCCAAGCCAGCAAGCGGAAGCCTGACTGAAAGATTTTTGATTCTTTCCGATACTCCAGGATGCTTGTGAAAAATGGCAATATCCTCTATGGTAGCGGCGCCATCTATTTTATAGTTCCTGAGGAGACAACAGATGCAGATTGTTGCACCTGCTGAAGCCGCGCCGGAGATCCCTGATGATCACTTCATCCTGCGCGAAGAGATCCAGTACGCCGGCATCCATCTGCTGCTGGATTTATGGGAAGCGAAACATCTCGATGATATAAAGCATATCGAAGAAGCCATGCGCCAATGCGTAAAAGCTTGCGGCGCCACCCTGTTGCATATTCACCTTCATCACTTCTCCTCCAGCGGCGGTGTTTCCGGGGTTGCAGTACTTGCCGAGTCTCATATCAGTGTGCATACCTGGCCAGAGCGTGATTATGCTGCTTTTGACATCTTTATGTGTGGTGAAGCGCAGCCTGAAAATGCCATTCCCGTACTCAAGCGCGCCTTCTATCCGGGGCGCATGGAAGTGACCGAGGCGCTGCGTGGCAGGGTTTTTCGATGAGTCATCATGCTGAAATCGGCATACTGTCATAACAGGCGCTTCTGGTTGTGAACCGTTCCAGTCTTATTATCACCTTCCTCATGGGTGGGCTTACAGTTTTGCTGTGGGCGCTGGTCAACCAACCGGGTATCGAACCGCCCTGGCCCTCTGAAGTCGATGGTTTCTGTTTCTCTCCGGGGCGGGGTGAGCATGGCCCCGCGACCAATATCTATCCCGAAATCGAGGAGATCAACGAGGATCTCGCCCTGTTGTCCGGCGATGTTCATGCGATTCGAACCTACTCGGTGGCATCTACCCTGGCGGAGATCCCCCGGCTGGCAGGAGTCTATGATCTCAATGTTGCTCTTGGAGCCTGGATCAGTGAGGACGAAGCTGCCAATGCCGAGGAGATCGAGAAGCTGCTGCGCGTCTACAAGGAGAATCACCGCGTTGTGGTGCGCGTCATTGTCGGCAACGAGGCGCTGCTGCGTGGTGAACGCACTGTTGAACAGATGATCGCCTATATCAAGCAGGTGAAAAAGGTTGTATGGGCTCCTGTCAGTCTCGCCGAGCCCTGGCATATCTGGCTGGAACATCCCGAACTGGCGGCGAATGTCGATTTCCTCGCGGTGCATCTGCTGCCGTACTGGGAGGGGATTCCGGTCGACGGCGCCGTCGATTATGTCAACATGCGTTACAAAGAGCTGCAAAAGGCTTACCCCACCAAGGAGATCGTGATTGCCGAGGTGGGCTGGCCGAGCAACGGCCGCACACGCCAGGGTGCCGTGGCCAGCCAGGCAAACCAGGCGATTTTTTTACGCCGCTTCCTCGATGCTGCCGAGAGGGAAGGGTATACCTACTATATTATGGAAGCCTTCGACCAGCTGTGGAAGCGGGAACTGGAGGGAGAGGCAGGTACGCATTGGGGTGTCTACGATACCGAGCGGGATCCCAAGTTCGATTTTGTACAACCGGTGGTGATGATTCCCCAGTGGCGGGGATTGTCCGCTATTGCCATCGGCATTGCAATTCTTCTGCTTGCACTGCTGTTTCGCGACAGCCACGGCCTGGGATCCCGCGGCCGCGGTTTTCTGGCTCTGATCACTTTCGCCATCACCACTTTTGCGGTGTGGATGGTGTATCAATTTTCCCAACAGTATATGACGCCTGCGACCCTGGCAGTGGGTGTGGTGCTGTTCCTGTTTGCCCTGGGAGTGATTGTGGTGTTGCTGGCCGAGGCACATGAGTGGGCAGAGGCTCTGTGGCTGGGAGAGTCACGCCGCGAAGCACATGAGGAGGTGGCGACGGACGCAGAACTGCCGATGGTTTCGATTCATGTGCCGGCCTATGATGAGCCGCCGCAAATGCTGAAGCAGACGCTGGACGCGCTGGCAGCGCTCGATTACCCGAATTTTGAGGTTCTGGTGATCGACAACAACACCAAAGATCCTGCAGTGTGGCAGCCGGTGCAGGCCCACTGTGAAAAACTGGGTGAGCGTTTTCGCTTTTTCCATGTGGATCCGCTATCCGGTTTCAAGGCGGGCGCTCTTAATTATGTATTGAAAAAAACCGCATCCGAGGCGCAGATTGTCGCAGTGATCGACAGCGACTACCTGGTCAATCGTGACTGGCTGCGAACCTTAGTACCCCGCTTCACGGCCCCCGAAATAGCCATTGTGCAGGCCCCGCAGGACTACAGAGACGGGGATGAAAATGCTTTCAAGGCGATGTGCCTGGCGGAGTACCGGGGCTTTTTTCACATTGGCATGGTTACGCGCAATGAACGCAATGCCATCATCCAGCACGGCACCATGACGCTGGTGCGCAAGTCTGTACTGGAAGAGGTCGGCGGCTGGCCGGAGTGGTGCATTACAGAGGATGCAGAGCTTGGTCTGCGCATCTTCGAGCATGGATATGCGGCGACCTATATGCCGCAAAGTTTCGGCAAGGGATTGATGCCGGACACCTTCGTCGATTTTAAAAAACAGCGATTTCGCTGGGCCTATGGTGCTGTACTGATCATGCGCAAGCACCTGGTTGAGCTGCTTGGGATGGAGAAGACCCGCCTCAGCAGAGGCCAGCGTTACCATTTTATTGCCGGCTGGCTGCCGTGGTTTGCCGATGGCTTCAACCTTGTTTTTAACTTTGCCGCGCTGGGCTGGTCGATCGCAATGATCTGGTTTCCCCTGTATGTGAGTCCGCCGCACATCATCTTCATGATACTGCCGGTGACGCTGTTTTTATTCAAGATATTGAAGATGTTTTTTCTCTATCGTCATAGTATCGGGGCGACTCTGAGGCAGAGTATCGCTGCCGGTATCGCAGGTCTGGCCTTGTCACATACCATTGCCCGCGCCATGCTGGCCGGAATCGTGACACATAAGATCGGGTTTTTTCGCACTCCTAAACGGGTTCAGAGCAATGCGCTGATGCGCGCATTACTCGATGCCCGGGAAGAGTTGCTGTTTCTGACGGCATTCCTGCTGGCTGCAACAGTGGTGCTGATGCGCTTTGACGGCGATATGCTGGATGTGCAGTTGTGGGCGCTGGTGCTGGTTATTCAGAGTATCACTTATGCGGCGGCCGTGGTGGTTTCACTGATCAGCGGAATGCCGTGGTTGTCGGCAAAACTGGTGGGGACCATGGATGAGATGCACGAAGTGTGACTTCATATGGATAAGTAACCTCTGAATAAGTCCATAGGATGGGGGTTCGGGGGAAGGGGAAGTCAAATTTTTTATCATAACTCATTGATAATCCCTTTCCCCGTAGAAAAACTCGTCCCCTCTCCCTCGGGAAGAGGGTGAGGGGTTTGCAGACTGTATTGATGACCATTGAACAAATCCTGAGTCAAAGTGATCAATGCCTGCACCCACTGCGAGGTTTCGGCGCAGATATCGTTGTTGCTGGAATCAGCATCTTGCTCACCTCCCTGACGACACACTCTCCGCTCCTCCTCATCACCAACAAAATACATGCCCGGTAGTGGTCGCAGGGTCATGCCGTCCGGCGCCTTGCTGACGCGCATCAGGGAAGGTTGTTGATTGCCCAGCATCTGCAGAATCATCTGCGGCAGTTGGTAGACGGGAACGTCACCCACCCGCTGCGGACCTTTTTTTCCATCGATGATGAC
>JAIVTC010000220.1:0-10598 GCA_048629055.1 Candidatus Bathyarchaeota archaeon | reverse complement strand
AGTCCCTTGCGTGATGACCCGGGAGAGAGAAAATGGCTAAAAAAATCGAAGCTTATATCAAGCTTCAGGTAGCGGCTCAGGAAGCCAACCCAAGTCCGCCGGTTGGTCCTGCACTGGGACAGCACGGCCTGAATATCATGGAGTTCTGCAAGGCGTTTAATGCGCAGACGCAGAGTGTCGAAAAAGGCATGCCTCTTCCTGTGGTCATTACTGTCTACAGCGACCGCTCCTTCACCTTTATCATGAAGACTCCGCCCGCAGCAGTCCTGCTGATAAAAGCGGCGGGTATTGCCAAAGGCAGCGGTGAACCTAACACCAATAAGGTCGGCAAGGTGACGCGTGCGCAGCTCGAAGAGATTGCCACCATTAAAATGCCGGACCTGACAGCTGCAGATATGGATGCCGCGGTGCGCACTATCGCCGGCAGCGCCCGCAGTATGGGACTTGATGTCGAGGGGGTAGTCTGATCATGGCAAAATTAACCAAACGCATGAAAGCGATCGCAGAGAAGGTCGAGCCGGGCAAGAGTTACGCTGCAGAGGATGCATTCTCCCTGCTGAGGGAGCTCTCTTCGGTCAAATTCAAGGAGGGCGTCGACGCGGCGATTAATCTGGGTGTTGATGCGCGTAAATCCGACCAGGTTGTGCGCGGTGCGACTGTACTTCCTAACGGCACGGGAAGTGATGTCCGTGTGGCTGTTTTTACCCAGGGCGCAAATGCTGATGCTGCAAAAGAAGCTGGCGCCGATATTGTCGGTATGGATGATCTGGCAGCAGATATTAAAGCCGGCAAGATGGACTTTGATGTCGTCATTGCCAGTCCCGATGCGATGCGGGTTGTCGGCCAGCTGGGGCAGATTCTTGGTCCGCGTGGCCTGATGCCCAACCCGAAAGTTGGTACTGTGACACCGAATATTGCACAGGCTGTCACCAATGCCAAATCGGGCCAGGTACAGTTTCGCACCGACAAGGGCGGCATTATTCACTGCACCATTGGCAAGGTTGATTTCGATGCATCGGCTTTGAAACAGAACCTTGAGTCGCTGCTTGCTGAAGTGAAGAAGATCAAGCCCAGTGCGGCAAAAGGAATTTATCTGAAAAAGATCACGGTCTCCACAACCATGGGGCCGGGATTGACGCTGGATCAGAGCTCTCTGGAACTCTGATCGAGCGAAAAAGAACTTTGGGGCTATGAGCGGGCTTTTTTCAGCCGCTCATGCTGTCAAAGACCGCAGGTGAGTGAGTAACTCTTAATTTCCTGCGCAGACGAGACCCAATCAGTAATTAACATCTGATGAAGGTCACGTTAAGTTCCCATACCGGATGGCCGGTATGGGTTTGTTAATCGGGATTCTATCCCAACGTAATCAGGAGGTGACTATTGGCTCTTAATTTTGAACAGAAAAAGGCCATCGTCTCCGAAGTTGCTGAAGTAGCAGACAAAGCCTTCTCCGCAATTGCTGCAGAGTATCGTGGATTGAGCGTTGATGAGATGACGGATTTGCGTGTGCAAGCACGTAATGCCGGGGTCTATCTGCGTGTCGTCAAGAACTCGCTTGCACGCCGTGCGTTTGAAGGCACTGAATTTGAATGTATGAGTGAAGGCCTCTCCGGTCCATTGGTGCTTGCCTTTGCTCAGGAAGATCCAGGTTCTGCTGCACGTGTCATAAACGACTTCGCTAAAGATCACGAAAAGCTCGAGGTCAAACTGGTTTCTATCGGCGGAAAGCTGCTGGAGCCCGGTGAGATCAAGACTTTGGCGAAAATGCCAACTTACGATCAGGCAATCAGTATGCTGATGGCAGTCATGAAAGCTCCGGTTGAAAAACTGGCGCGCACCATGAATGAAGTGCCCGGCAAACTTGTGCGTACAGTTGCTGCAGTTAAAGATGCGAAACAAGCGGCTTAAGAGACACCCGTTTTTTCACCCTAATTATCGTGTTGAACCCTTATCAGGAGAAACATAGTGAGTAAAGAAGATATCCTCGAAGCAATTGCATCCATGAGTATCATGGAAGTTGTAGAGCTCATCGAAGCGATGGAAGAGAAGTTTGGCGTTACTGCAGCTGCAGCTGTTGCCGCGGCCCCTGCCGCTGGCGGCGATGCCGGCGCTGCTGCTGAAGAGCAGACTGAATTTGACCTGGTTCTGACCAGCTTTGGCGAAAAGAAAGTCGCTGTTATCAAAGCTGTTCGCGCTATGACAGGCCAGGGCCTCAAAGAGGCGAAAGAGTCTGTTGAATCAGCGCCAACAACGCTGAAAGAAGGTCTCTCCAAGGATGAAGCTGAAGAGCTCAAGAAGCAGCTTGAAGAGACAGGCGCCACTGTAGAGGTCAAGTAAGACCTTGCAGCAGGCATCGTTTGAGAGTTGTGCGTTGGCTGAAAGCCTGGCTTTCTTTCAACGCAGAGACTTTCTGACGATAGCAGTCAGGCTGGTGGCCAACAGGCCGCCGGCCTTTTGTTGCTTGTAGTAAAAAGCAGTATTGGGGTGGCTTTTTATGACCCCGGAACACCCCGCATAGCGGGTGATTTTGATTGATCCTGAGGAACGGTGAGATGGCGTACAGTTTTACTGAAAAGAAACGTATTCGTAATGATTTCGGCAGACAAAAGAGTGTCCTCGATGTCCCCTATCTGATTGCGACTCAGATCAACTCTTTTCGTGACTTCCTGCAGACGGGAACAGCTCCGCAGGAGCGCAAGGACAAGGGACTGCAGGCGGCATTCAAATCGGTATTTCCCATTTCGAGTCACTCGGGCAACGCCAAGCTGGAATATGTCAGCTATCGTCTCGAAGCCCCGAAATTTGATGTGCGTGAATGTCAGCTGCGCGGCGCCACCTATGCTGCGCCGCTGCGCGTGCTTGTCAAACTCGTGATCTACGACAAGGACACCCTCAAGTCCAAAAAGATCAAGCCGAGGGTCAAAGAGGTTCGCGAACAGGAAATCTACATGGGCGAAATGCCCCTGATGACCGATACCGGAACCTTCGTCATCAATGGCACCGAACGGGTTATCGTTTCCCAGTTGCATCGTTCACCGGGTGTCTTTTTCGATCATGATAAAGGCAAGACCCACTCCTCGGGAAAACTGCTGTTCTCGGCAAGGGTCATTCCCTACCGTGGTTCATGGCTCGATTTTGAGTTTGATCCCAAAGATTGTGTATTTGTACGAATTGATCGTCGCCGCAAAATTCCTGCGACCATCCTGCTGCGCGCGCTTGGGTATGATACCGAGCAGATCATCGGCATGTTCTTTGATAATGACGATTTCAAGATTTCCGATAAAAGCATCACCATGGAACTTGTGCCGAGTCGTCTGCGCGGGGAGATGCTCGATTTTGATATAAAAATCAAGAAAAAAGTGCTGGTTGCAGGAGGCCGCCGCATTACCCAGCGGCATATCCGTGAACTCGACAAGGCCGGCATATCACAGCTGGAAGTTCCCGTTTCTTATCTGGTGGGAAAAACGCTGGCGCACAACGTCGTTGATACCGGGACTGGCGAACTGCTGGCAAACGTCAATGATGAAATCACTGAAGAGATGGCAGAGGAATTTATTGGCAAGGGGATTAAAGAGATCAAGACCCTGTTTACCAATGACCTGGATCACGGCGCATTCATCTCGGACACTTTGCGCATCGACCCGACTTCGACTCAGCTGGAGGCGCAGGTAGAGATCTACCGCATGATGCGCCCCGGTGAGCCGCCGACGAAAGATTCAGCAGAGAATCTGTTTGGCAACCTCTTTTTCACACTTGACCGCTATGACCTTTCTGCAGTTGGACGCATGAAGTTCAATCGCCGTCTGGGTCGTGAAGAGTCGACAGGAGAGGGCATTCTCTCCAAAGAAGACATTGTAGACGTTCTTAAAACCTTAGTTGGCATCCGTAATGGTGAAGGCACGACGGATGACATCGATCATCTCGGCAACCGACGCGTGCGCTGTGTTGGAGAAATGGCGGAGAACCAGTTCCGCATCGGTCTGGTGCGTGTCGAACGCGCCGTCAAAGAGCGCCTGACACTGGCGGAGAGCGAAGGGCTGATGCCGCAGGAGATGATCAATTCAAAACCTGTCTCGGCTGCCATACGCGAGTTTTTCGGCTCGAGTCAGCTCTCCCAGTTTATGGATCAGAACAATCCGCTCTCCGAGATCACGCACAAGCGCCGTGTCTCGGCGCTCGGCCCCGGCGGTCTGGCGCGCGAACGCGCAGGCTTTGAGGTGCGGGATGTGCATCCGACACACTATGGCCGTGTCTGTCCGATCGAGACCCCGGAAGGGCCTAACATCGGCCTGATCAATTCGCTGGCAACCTATGCCCGCACCAACGAGTATGGCTTTCTGGAAACGCCGTACCGTGTTGTCAAGGATTCTATCGCCACGGATGAAATTCACTATCTCTCTGCAATTGAAGAGGGACGCTATGTGATCGCACAGGCCAACTCGGTGCTGGATGACAATAACAAGCTGACGGATGAACTGGTCTCATGCCGTTTTGAGAATGAATTCATGCTCTCCGGGCCTGAAAAGGTCAACTACATGGATGTCTCACCGCGTCAGATCGTCTCGGTTGCCGCCAGTATGGTTCCATTTCTGGAGCATAACGACGCCAACCGCGCACTCATGGGATCCAATATGCAGCGTCAGGCAGTGCCGACACTGCGTGCGCAAAAACCACTGGTCGGCACCGGCATGGAGCGCGTCGTTGCGGTTGACTCCGGTGTGACAGCAGTGGCAAAACGCGGTGGCAAGGTCGATTCCGTCGATGCCAATAGAATCGTTGTGCGGGTCAACGACAACGAGACAGAGCCTGGCGAGTCGGGTGTTGATATCTATCAGCTGACAAAATATACCCGTTCCAACCAGAATACCTGTATTAATCAGCGTCCACTGGTGAAGGTTGGCGACAGCATCCAGCGTGGAGATATCATGGCTGACGGGCCGTCCATCGATATGGGCGAGCTGGCATTGGGTCAGAACCTGCGCGTCGCCTTCATGCCCTGGAATGGCTACAACTTCGAGGATTCAATCCTGATCTCCGAGCGTGTCGTCCAGGAGGATCGTTTTACCACGATTCACATCGAAGAGTTGACCTGCATGGCGCGGGACACCAAGCTCGGCACTGAGGAGATTACTGCTGATATTCCCAACGTCGGTGAGTCCAATCTTGGTCGTCTCGATGAGTCGGGAATCGTCTATATCGGCGCCGAGGTCAAGGATGGCGATATTCTGGTGGGCAAGGTCACGCCTAAAGGCGAAGCGCAACTGACGCCTGAGGAGAAGCTGCTGCGCGCCATCTTTGGCGAAAAGGCGGCCGATGTCAAAGACACCTCTCTGCGTGTGCCTTCAAGCATCATCGGCAAGGTCATCGATGTGCAGGTCTTCACCCGTGACGGTGTGGAGAAAGATGCGCGTGCTCTTGAGATCGAAGGGGAGGAGCTCAAGCGGGTGCGCAAGGATCTTCATGATCAGCAGCGCATCATGGAACTGGATACCTTTGCCCGCATCGAGAAGATGTTGAATGGCAAGGTGGCGGACGGTGGTCCGAAGAGCCTCAAGAAAGGCGCTAAAATCACCAAATCCTATCTTGCCGGGCTGGAGAAGGATCAGTGGCTTGAGATTCGCCTGCATGATGACGATGCGGCGGCGCGACTGGAGGCTGTTGCCCAGCAGGTCAAGAATCAGCGTGAGTTGTTCCGTCAAAAATATGAAGAGAAGAAGGCCAAGCTGACCGCCGGCGACGATCTGGCGCCTGGTGTACAGAAGATGGTCAAGGTCTACGTCGCGGTCAAGCGCCGTATCCAGCCCGGTGACAAAATGGCGGGACGCCACGGCAATAAGGGCGTCATCTCCAAGGTCGTGCCCGTCGAGGATATGCCCTACGATGAAAACGGCAGGCCGGTTGATATCGTATTGAATCCGCTGGGTGTACCCTCGAGGATGAATATCGGTCAGATTCTCGAGACCCACCTCGGATGGGCCGCCAAGGGGCTTGGCGAGCGTATTGGCGAAATGCTGGACGCACACAAAAAAGTCTCTGAAATCAGGAAGTATCTTGACAAGATTTACAACTCCAGCGGTAAGCAGGAGGATCTTGACAGCTTTAACGATGCTGAAATCCTGGAGTTGGCTGACAATCTGCGTGATGGCGTGCCGATGGCGACACCGGTCTTTGACGGCGCCCATGAGAGTGATATACACAATATGCTGGAGTTGGCAGGATTGCCGAAGAGTGGTCAGACACGGCTTTATGATGGCCGCACCGGTGAGGAGTTTGAGCGCGAAGTCACGGTCGGTTATATGTATATCCTGAAACTCAACCACCTGGTTGATGACAAGATGCATGCCCGTTCAACCGGCCCCTACAGTCTGGTTACCCAGCAGCCGCTGGGCGGCAAGGCGCAGTTTGGCGGCCAGCGCTTTGGTGAGATGGAGGTGTGGGCGCTTGAAGCCTATGGCGCCGCCTATACCCTGCAGGAGATGCTGACGGTCAAATCCGATGATGTCAACGGCCGCACGCGTATCTACAAAAATATTGTGGACGGCGACCATCGTATGGAGCCTGGAATGCCGGAGTCTTTTAATGTGCTGGTGAAGGAGATACGCTCCCTGGCCATCAATATTGAGCTTGAGCAAGAGTAAGCTGTCAGGAGAATCAAATTATGAAAGATCTAATGAACATCCTCAAGCAGGATCAGGTTGAAGAGTTTGATGCGATCCGTATTGGCCTGGCATCACCGGATATGATCCGCTCATGGTCATTTGGCGAAGTCAAAAAGCCTGAAACCATCAACTACCGCACCTTCAAGCCGGAGCGTGAGGGGCTTTTCTGCGCCAAGATTTTTGGTCCGGTCAACGATTTTGAATGTCTGTGCGGCAAATACAAGCGTCTTAAGCACCGCGGTGTCGTGTGTGAGAAGTGCGGCGTGGAGGTCACGCTCTCCAAGGTGCGTCGTGAACGCATGGGGCATATTGAACTGGCGGCGCCTGTCGCCCATATCTGGTATCTGAAATCACTGCCGTCGCGTATTGGTTTGCTGCTCGATATGACCCTCAAGGATATCGAGCGGATTCTCTATTTTGAATCCTATGTGGTTGTCGATCCCGGCATGACGACCCTTGAACGCAGCCAGTTGTTGACCGATGAGCAATACCTGGAGGCGATCGAAGAGTATGTCGATGAATTTGATGCGCGCATGGGCGCCGAAGCGGTCTATGAGCTGCTGCGTTCCATCGATATCCCCAGGGAGGTCGAGCAAATCCGCGAGGATATGACGGCGACGCGCTCTGAAACCAAGATCAAGAAATACAGCAAGCGCCTGAAGCTGCTGGAATCACTGCACGAATCCGGCAATAAGCCGGAGTGGATGGTGTTGAAAGCGCTGCCGGTGCTGCCGCCGGAGCTGCGTCCCCTGGTGCCGCTGGATGGCGGCCGCTTTGCGACTTCCGACCTCAATGATCTCTATCGCCGCGTCATCAACCGCAACAACAGGCTCAAGCGGCTGCTGGATCTTCTGGCCCCGGATATTATCGTGCGCAACGAAAAGCGCATGCTGCAGGAGTCTGTCGATGCATTGATCGACAACGGACGCCGCGGGCGTGCGATTACCGGCACCAACAAGCGTCCGCTCAAATCCCTGGCGGATATGATCAAGGGCAAACAGGGGCGCTTTCGCCAGAACCTGCTGGGCAAGCGGGTCGACTACTCCGGACGTTCGGTGATCGTCGTTGGCCCCACCCTGAGACTGCATCAATGCGGTCTGCCGAAGAAGATGGCGCTGGAGCTGTTCAAGCCCTTTATCTTTGGCAAACTGCAACTCAAGGGGCTGTCGAATACCATCAAGGCGGCCAAGAAGATGGTTGAACGCGGTGATCCCGAAGTGTGGGATATTCTCGACGATGTGATCCGCGAGCACCCGATCATGCTCAATCGTGCGCCGACGCTGCATAGCCTCGGCATCCAGGCGTTTGAACCTGTGCTCATCGAGGGCAAGGCGATTCAACTGCATCCGCTGGTGTGTACTGCGTTCAACGCCGACTTCGACGGCGACCAGATGGCAGTGCATGTGCCTCTCTCCATCGAGGCGCAGCTGGAAGCGCGCACCCTGATGATGTCTACCAATAATATTCTTTCACCCGCCAATGGCGAGCCGATCATCGTGCCGTCACAGGACGTGGTGCTGGGACTCTATTACATGACCCGTGAGCGCATCAATGCCAACGGCGAGGGTATGGTGTTTTCCGTCACGCGTGAAGTGTTGCGTGCCTATGATTCAGGCGTTGTCGCGCTGCAGGCCAAAGTGAAAGTACGCATCACCGAGAAAGTGCTGAATGACGACGGTGAAATGGAGAGCAGACGCAGCATCTTTGACACCACGGTCGGACGTGCGCTGTTAAAGGATATTCTGCCTGACGGAATGTCTTTTGAGATGCTGCAGCATCCGCTTGGCAAGAAGGCGATCTCCGGTTTGATCGATGCCTGTTACCGCAACCTGGGTTTGAAGGAGACGGTTATTTTTGCCGACCAGCTGATGTACACCGGTTTTCGTTATGCAACCAAAGCGGCTGTCTCTGTTGCTGCAAAGGATATGATCGTGCCCGAGGAGAAAGAGGCGATCCTCGACCGTGCTGAAGACGAGGTCAAAGAGATTCAGCAGCAATATGCATCCGGTCTTGTTACCCAGGGCGAGCGCTACAACAAGGTTGTTGATATCTGGTCGCATACCAACGACCTGGTCGCCAAGGCGATGATGGACAAAATTTCCAAAATGACTGTTGCCGACAAAGACGGCAACGAGTTTGAAACAGACTCCTTTAACTCGATCTACATGATGGCGGATTCCGGAGCGCGGGGTTCAGCGGCGCAGATACGCCAACTCGCCGGCATGCGTGGTTTGATGGCCAAGCCGGACGGTTCCATCATCGAAACGCCGATCAAGGCAAACTTTCGTGAAGGTCTCGACGTACTGCAGTACTTCATCTCTACGCACGGCGCGCGCAAAGGTCTTGCCGACACGGCATTGAAAACTGCCAACTCAGGTTATCTGACGCGTCGCCTGGTTGACGTGGCCCAGGATATGGTGGTGTTGATCGATGACTGCGGCACTGAAGAGGGTTTGATGATGACTCCCATCATCGAGGGTGGCGATGTTGTCGAACCGCTGAGTGAACGCATCCTCGGGCGCGTGCCTGCAAAGGATGTCACTGCGCCCGGCTCTGATGAGGTTGAGTGTGAAGCAGGAACACTGCTGGACGAGGCATGGGTTGAACAGCTGGATGAGGCGGGCGTCGACCAGGTTCTGGTGCGTTCAGCCATCACCTGCGAGGCGCGCACCGGCGTCTGTGCAGCCTGTTACGGCCGTGATCTTGCGCGTGGGCACCTGGTCAATGAAGGTGAGGCTGTCGGGGTTATCGCCGCCCAGAGTATCGGTGAACCCGGTACTCAGCTGACCATGCGCACCTTCCATATCGGCGGCGCCGCATCGCGATCCGCCGCCGCCAACAGTATCGAGGTGAAGAATGGCGGCAAGATCCGTTACTACAATATCGAATCTGTGGTGAAGGAGAATGGCGAGCATGTGGTGACTTCCCGTTCCGGCGAGGTGCATCTGCTGGATGAACTGGGGCGCGAGCGTGAGCGCTACAAGCTCCCTTATGGCGCCAATTTGAAGGTGCAGAATGAGACCGAGGTCAAGGGTGGCGCAATGATAGCCTCATGGGATCCGCATACGCATCCCATTATTACCGAAGTTGCCGGAAAGATGCATTTCGTGGATTTTGTCGATGGCGTCACTGTGCAAAAGCGTGTTGATGATGTGACCGGACTCTCCTCTGTGGAGATTATCGACCCGCTTCAGCGTCCGCTTGCAGGCAAAGAGATGCGGCCGATGGTAAAACTTGTCGATGAGAACGACAACGACATTACTATTCCGGGCAGCAACATGCCGGCGCACTATTTTCTGCCGGCAGGATCGATCATCAATGCTGCCGATGGCAGCGCGGTCTCAGTGGGCGGCACCCTGGCGCGTATCCCGCAGGAGTCATCCAAGACGCGTGATATTACCGGTGGTTTGCCGCGTGTTGCAGATCTGTTCGAGGCGCGCAGACCCAAGGAGCCTGCAATACTTGCAGAGACAAGCGGTATCGTCTCGTTTGGCAAGGAGACCAAGGGCAAGCAGCGCCTGGTGATCACTGAAAAGAGCGGAGAGACGAACGAAACGCTGATTCATAAATGGCGCCGCATCGATATTTTCGAGGGTGAGCATGTCGAAAAAGGTGAGATTGTCGCCGAGGGTGAACTCATCCCGCATGATATCCTGCGCCTTCGCGGCGTGACCGTGCTTGCCGAGTATATGGTGCAGGAAATCCAGGAGGTTTATCGTCTGCAGGGCGTTAAAATCAACGACAAACACATCGAAGTGATTGTGCGTCAGATGCTGCGCAAAGTCGAGATTACAAGTTCCGGTGACTCCAGTTTTATCAAGGGAGAGCAGGCTGAGCGTTCACGTGTGATCGAAGAGAATGAGAAGCTGGTTGCCGAAGGCAAGTTCCCGGCTGAATATGAGCTCATGCTGCTTGGCATTACCAAGGCGTCACTGGCAA
>JAIVTC010000219.1:0-2913 GCA_048629055.1 Candidatus Bathyarchaeota archaeon | reverse complement strand
AAACCGGTCGCCTTGGAAGCCAGCGCCGAAGAGCGGGAGACGCGCGGATTCATCTCGATGATGATCATGTGCCCATCTTCCGGGTTGATCGCAAACTGCACGTTGGAACCGCCGGTATCGACGCCGATCTCGCGCAGCACCGCCAGCGAGGCGTTGCGCATGATCTGATACTCCTTGTCTGTCAACGTCTGTGCGGGAGCGACGGTAATGGAGTCACCGGTGTGTATCCCCATGGGATCGAGGTTTTCGATGGAGCAGATAATGATGCAGTTGTCCTTGTGATCGCGCACCACCTCCATCTCATACTCTTTCCAGCCCATGATCGACTCTTCGATCAGCAGCTCGTTGGTCGGTGAGAGATCGAGTCCATGCTTGCAGATCCCCTCAAACTCTTCGCGATTGTAGGCAATGCCGCCGCCGCTGCCGCCCATCGTAAATGAGGGGCGAATAATGGTTGGAAAACCGATCTGCCCCTGAACCTGAATCGCCTCTTCAAGACTGTGGGCGATTGCCGAGCGCGGCATATCCAGACCGATTTTACGCATCGCCTGGCGAAACAGGTCACGATCCTCCGCCTTGTCAATCGCCTCGCGGCTGGCGCCGATCATCTCGACGCCATAGTTTTCGAGCACTCCTTCCCGCACCAGGTCGAGCGCGCAGTTCAGCGCCGTCTGTCCGCCCATGGTCGGCAGCAATGCATCCGGACGCTCTCTGTCGATGATCACCTCGACCGTCTGCCAGTTGATCGGCTCGATGTAGATCGCATCGGCCATATCCGGGTCGGTCATGATAGTCGCCGGATTCGAGTTCACCAGGATCACCCGGTAACCCTCTTCACGCAAAGCTTTGCACGCCTGCGCGCCGGAGTAATCAAATTCACACGCCTGGCCAATAACGATCGGCCCTGCGCCAATGATCAAGATGCTGTGAATGTCGCTGCGTTTAGGCATATCTTCTTACGGTGTTGGGGTGTTGGGATGAGGAGCAAGGGGAAAGGGACAAATCAGGATTCCTCGTGAATCAGCTCAAACAGCTGGTCTTTCAGGAACAGACGCTCCCTCTTCAGCTGCTCTACAACTTCATCACTGGTGGGCTGGCTGCCGTCTTCGATGCGGAAGACCTGCTTATCCACATCCTCATACTTATCCATGAGCTTGTGAAAGTGGTTATTCTCCATCTTCAGCTGATGAATCTGCTCTCTGTGGTGTGGAAACTCTTTGACCAGCGGGTGGTGTGTCAGCGGCATGGCTAAACCTCTATGGAAACTCTATTGAATCGACTCTTTCATCAAGTCGATGAAGTGATCAAAAACCGGCGCGACATCATGCGGCCCCGGACTCGCCTCAGGATGTCCCTGAAAACTGAAAGCGGGCTTGTGGGTGTGATGTATCCCCTGCAGGGAACCATCGAAAAGAGATCTGTGAGTCGCCTCGAGATGCGGCGGCAGACTTTCCTCATCCACTGCAAAACCATGGTTCTGGCTGGAAATCATCACTTCACCCGTCGCGATGACCTGTACCGGGTGGTTGGCGCCATGATGACCAAACTTCATCTTCACAGTGCTCGCACCGCAGGCCAGTCCCAGCAGCTGATGTCCGAGACAGATGCCAAAGATGGGGATATTGCTCTCCAGCAGCTGCTGAATCGCCTCGATGGCGTAGAGACAGGGCTCGGGATCACCCGGGCCATTGGAGAGAAACACGCCGTCCGGAGACATTGCCAGCACATCCTGAGCAGGAGTCTGAGCAGGGACCACTGTCACCCTGCAGCCGCGCTCCACCAGCATGCGCAAAATATTGCGTTTGACGCCGAAATCATAGGCCACCACATGA
Organism: Candidatus Bathyarchaeota archaeon; assembly: GCA_048629055.1. Taxonomy (GTDB): domain Bacteria; phylum Pseudomonadota; class Gammaproteobacteria; order Chromatiales; family Chromatiaceae; genus Sva-25. The sequence continues at coordinate 1,081 of JAIVTC010000219.1, read as the reverse complement.
AATTGATGTTGCGCATCATCAACAAGCTGGTAACCCTCCTCGAGTGACCAGACTCCCTCATCCCAGCAATAATCAGCTGTCGTTGTGACCTCCTTTGCCAGGTCCATCCCTTTCAGGCCCGCAAAGGCCTGTGCGGCAGCCAGCGCCTTTGACTCATCGATGTTTGCACCGGTAATCAAACAGCCGTTCTGCGCACCCTTCTCGCGTAAAATCCTTGTCAGACGGCGGGTATCGATATCGGCGATCGCCACGATGTTGTGGCGCTTCAGATAATCCTGAAGCGACTCCTGACTGCGCCAGTTGCTGGCTGTCATCGGCAGGTCACGGATAATCAGACCTGCGGCGTGAATAGCCGGGGACTCTTCATCTTCACTATTGATGCCGGTATTGCCGATATGCGGATAGGTCAGGGTGACGAGTTGTCGCCGATAGGAGGGGTCGGTCAGAATCTCCTGATAGCCTGTCATCGAAGTATTGAATACCACTTCGCCCACGGACTCCCCGTCAGCGCCGATCGATTCACCACGAAACAGACTGCCATCTTCCAGAACCAGAAGTGCGGAGTTATTCACCGGCCATCCTCTTAAAACAGGCACACAAAAAACGGGACACTATAAAGCCGCCCCGTAAAAAACCCAAATGGGTAAACTGATGGAATTTTACGTTAGTTACCCCTCATTCGGCAAGAGATATTACCCTGAAAAACAAGACAAACTCAATCCTAAAACTTAAAACCTAACAACCTAAAACCTTACACCACACTTCTCACCCACTGAATCAACTGCTGCGCCTGCATCGCTCCCGCCTGGCGCGCCACCTCCCTGCCTCCCTTGAAGATGGCAATGGTAGGAATACTGCGGATATCGAACTGAGCCGCAAGATTCTGATTCTTCTCGGTATCGACTTTCAACAGCCGCACCTGTGGCTCCAACTCGATGGCCGCCTGCGCAAACATCGGTGCCATCATTTTGCAGGGACCACACCACTCGGCCCAAAAATCCACCAGCAGCGGTACATCCGAACGGCTGATTTGACGCTGAAAAGCAGCCTCGTCGACTTCCAGCGGCTTTCCCTGGAACAG
>JAIVTC010000218.1:0-3634 GCA_048629055.1 Candidatus Bathyarchaeota archaeon | reverse complement strand
ACGGTGATCTTTTTTGACGTGATGCCGGGTGAGGCTGTCATGCCGATGATTGTCGCCTGGCTGATTGTTGGCGCCATGTTCCTGACCCTGCGCATGGGATTTGTCAATCTGCGTTTAATGAAGCATGCCTGGTATGTCATTCGTGGCAGATACAGCAAAAAAGATGATTCAGGCGAGGTATCCCATTTCCAGGCGTTGGCCACGGCTCTCTCTGCAACAGTCGGCCTGGGAAATATTGCCGGCGTCGCAATTGCTATCAGCATTGGCGGTCCGGGTGCGACTTTCTGGATGATTATGGCGGGTTTTCTGGGAATGACCTCCAAGTTTACCGAGGTGACGCTGGCGCAGATGTATCGCGAAGTGCGTTCCGACGGCCATGTGATGGGCGGCGCCATGGAGTACCTGTCGCGCGGTATCGGCGGTGGCATGGGGCAGGGACTGGCGGCGCTGTTCGCCATATTAACCATTGGCGCCTCGCTCGGTGGCGGCAACGCCTTTCAGGTGAGTCAGGCGCTGGGGGCCGTTCAGCAGCAGGTTGGTTTTTTTGCGGACAATAACTGGGCATTTGGCGTCGTCATGGCCTTTGCCGTGGGGGTTGTCATTATCGGCGGCATCAAGCGCATAGCCCATACGGCCGAAAAAGTCGTTCCTGTGATGGTGTTTATCTACCTGCTGGCTGCGTTGTGGATCATTCTCTACAACTTTCCGCTGCTGCCTGATGCGCTGATATTGATTGTGAAATCGGCATTTTCCATGGAGGCAGGTATCGGCGGCCTGATTGGTGCGCTGGTGCAGGGCTTCCAGCGTGCAGCATTCTCCAGTGAGGCGGGCATCGGTTCTGCTGCGATTGCCCACTCGGCGGCAAGAACTCCCTATCCGGTGCGTCAGGGTATTGTCGCGCTGTATGAGCCGTTCATCGATACTGTTGTCATCTGCACCATGACAGCACTGGTGATCATCATCACCGGCGTCTACGACGCCAATGGCGAGTTTGCCAACCTGATCGCAAACAGGGAGGGCGCTGCATTGACCTCTGTTGCATTTGGAACCGCGATTTCCTGGTTTCCAACGGTACTCTCAATCTGTGTGGTGCTATTTGCCTACAGCACCATGATCTCCTGGTCATACTATGGCGAGCGTTGCTGGACCTATCTGTTTGGCGAAAACTACTCCATGGTCTACCGCATCCTGTTCGTGCTCTTCATCGTAGTTGGCTCCGTCACCAGTGCAGCGAGCATCCTTGATTTTAGCGACCTGCTGCTGTTGTCGATGGCTTTTCCAAACTTTATCGGACTCTACCTGCTGAGCGGCAAGGTCAAGAATGCACTGACAGAGTATCTCGACAAGCTCAAAAGCGGTGAACTCGACCGGGAAGTGGGGCGCTAACTTGGCTGTCGTTGAAAAAAGTGCGCTGGTGCACCACTCCGCAGCCGAGATGTTCCGGCTGGTCTATGCTGTTGCTGACTACCAGGAGTTTTTGCCCTGGTGCCGTTCTTCCAGAATGGTTTCTGAAGACAGGGAAGGGCATCAGATCTGTGGTGAGATCGTGGTCGCACGCGCCGGCGTGGTGCAGGCATTCACAACCTGCAACCGCTATGTTGAGAATGAGTCGATGCAGATCGATCTGCAAGAGGGGCCTTTCTCTCACCTGCACGGTCTGTGGGAGTTTACGCCGCTCAGAGAGGATGCCAGCAAGATTGCACTGCGTCTCGAGTTTGCATTTTCGGGTAAACTGATGACGATGGCGTTCGGCGCCGTGTTTGCACATATTGCCAATTCGATGGTTGATTCATTTTGTAAAAGGGCGGAAGAGGTTTACGGTGGAAAATAATCTGATACATGTTGAAGTGGCTCATGCACTGGAGGGGCGGCAACTGATTTTGCCTGTGGAGGCGCAGCAGGGAATTACCGCCGCAGAGGCGATAGAGCAGTCAGGCATACTGCAGGAGTTTGCCGGTATCGACCTCGGCAAGAGCCGCCTGGGTATTTTCGGCAAAGTATCCAAAGCGGATGCCGTGCTGCAGGATGGTGATCGCGTCGAGATCTATCGCCCGCTGATTGCTGATCCCAAAGAGGCACGCAAGAAGCGTGCGGCAGAAGGAAAAACGTTGAAAAACCGTGCCCGCAAGGCTCCGCCAAAAGCCTGAAATGCCTGTCCATACATCTCAACCCGATGTCGTCGCCGCCATTGATCTTGGCTCCAACAGTTTCCACATGATCGTCGCCCGCCTGGATGACTCCGGTACGCTGTCGATCATCGACAGATTGCGTGAACCGGTGCGCCTCGGCGGTGGCCTGACAAAAAAGGGTAAATTGCATCCCGCCGCGCGCAAACGCGGACTGGAGACGCTGCAGCGGTTCTCCCAGCGTTTGCGTTCCCTGCCGCCGGGTACGGTGCGTGTGGTAGGGACCAACACCCTGCGTGTGGCTACAAATTCCGCCAGGTTTGTTGAGGATGCCGAGAAACTGCTTGGCCATCCGATCGAAATCATCGCCGGTCGCGAAGAGGCGCGCCTGATCTACCTCGGCGTTGCCCATGGGCGGGAGGCGCGGGAAGGCAAGCGTCTGGTGGTCGATATTGGCGGTGGCAGCACCGAACTGATTATTGGAGAAGGTTTGCAAAGCCGCTTTCGGGAGAGCCTGCTGGCTGGCTGCGTCAGTTCCAGCAAGCGATTTTTCAGTGACGGCGAGATCAGCCGCGAGCAGATGAAACGCGCCGTCATGGAGGCGCGTCTCACCATCTATCCGATAGCAAGCAGATTCTGGGCGGACAACTGGGAAGAGGCGATCGGCTGCTCAGGAACTATCAAGGCGATTCGCAATATTACCCATGCTCAGGGGTGGTGCGACAGTGGAGTGACGCGTGAAAGCCTCTACCGGCTGCGTGATGCACTGATTAAGGCCGGGCATATCGACAAGCTTGAACTGGAGACGCTGGAGGATGATCGCAAGCCTGTGCTGCCGGGAGGATTGGCGGTTCTCATCGGTCTATTTGAAACTCTCGATATTGATGAGATGCGCGTCTCGGAGCAGTCGCTGCGCGAAGGGCTGTTGTATGACCTGGTAGGCAGAATCAACCACACCGATGCCCGCGCTGCTTCCGTCCAGTCAGCTGCAGGCCGCTGGAGTGTCGATCAGTTGCAGGCGCAGAGAATTTCCGTGAGCGCTGACAGACTCTTCCAGGCCGCGAGGAAGTCGTGGAAGCTGGATGATGACGCTCGCGATCTCCTCTCGTGGGCTGCACAGTTGCATGAGATCGGACTTCAGGTTTCGCACGCTCAGTATCATAAGCACGGCGCCTACATTCTCTACAACGCGGATCTGCCTGGGTTTTCACGCCAGGAGCAGGCGCTGCTGGCGACGCTGGTGCTGAATCATCGTCGCAAGTTTCGCCGCGCTGCATTCGATGCGCTGGTGAAGCGTCTGAGAAAGCAGGGAAGACGTTTGTGTGCATTGCTGCGACTCGCAGTGTTGCTGCATCGCGGGCGCACCGCAGACCAGGTCCCGGATGTTGGATTGAGTCTCTCCGGCAAACACATCAAGCTGCAGTTCCCCGACGGCTGGCTGTCACAGCATATGTTGACACAGGCCGATCTTGAGCGTGAACAGGGTTATCTGAAAAAAGCAGGGTTCA
>JAIVTC010000217.1:0-6540 GCA_048629055.1 Candidatus Bathyarchaeota archaeon | reverse complement strand
AACGTATCGATACATTATGGGCAGAGGCTGCCGCACTCATTGAAGACCCCTGCTTCGGCCTGAAAGCAGCCATCTACTGGCACCCTTCCCACTTGAGCGCACTGGGTTACGCATGGTTAAGCAGTTCCTGCCTGCGTACAGCGCTGCAACGATTTTCCAAGTATATGCGCATGCTCACAGAGGGAGCGGCTTTCGAACTTGAAGAGACAAGTGACGGGCTTTCCGTTGTGTTGCGCTACAACGCCATATCCCGGCAACAGCCAACACGAACCGACTCAGCCATGGCCATGCTGGTTGCCATGTGTCGGGCCAACTATGGCGCTGAATTCAACCCCGCATCTGTTTCCCTGACCCATCCGGCCCCTGATTGTTCAGGCAAGTTTTACGAACTGTTTCACTGCCCGGTCAATTTTGATGCCCCCGACAACAGATTCACCCTGACGCTGGAGTCAGCAGACAAACACCTGCAGGGCTCAAACCCGCTGCTGTCGACACTGCACGACCAGTACATGATCAACTACCTGGCTCAACTGGACCACACCAATATCCAGGAGAGAGTCAGAGCGGCAATTATCCAGCTATTACCCGATGGCAACATCAATGACTACAAGGTGGCGGAAGCGCTCTATATGAATGTCAGAACCCTGCAGAGAAGACTGCAGAAAGAACAGACAACCTTCAAGACCCAGTTAAACAGCGTACGCCAGGAGTTGGCGGATCGCTATATTCGCGACAGCAGCAAGGGTCTCGCAGAGATCTCCTATCTGCTCGGTTTCTCCGAGATGAGTTCCTTCTCCAGAGCATTCAAACGCTGGACCGGAGAGACGCCATCCCACTACAGAGAGGGCTAGGAACCTGTCCGGGAATAGAAGACCTACTGCGGAAACGCCCTTTTGGCCAGATTTTCCGTCCATTTTGTTCAGCACATCCATGTGCTCCACCCCTTCGGGGCTTGCGCGAAAAATCGATCCAGTCGATTTTTTCGTTAAATAGACCAGTTATTCGCCTCAAATGCACGAAAAACCTGACTCAAAATGGTGTTCCCTCGCTACGGCCCCTATTCTCGGGCAGGTTCCTGGCAATCCTCAATGACTGCTGAATCTATCACCCGCCTCCCCGACCTGACGCTCCCGCAAAAACCCGGTGAAAAACTGGCGCTGGGGGCTGTGCGTGGCTGCGCCTCTTCGCTGCTGCTTGCACAGGCGCGCCGTAAACATCGTGGACTGATCATCGCCATCACCGATGATGTGCAGCAGGCGCTGCGTCTGCAACAGGAGATGCGCTTTTTCGCAGCCGCAGAGCACGGCCATATCCTCACCCTACCCGACTGGGAGACCCTCCCTTACGACATCTTCTCACCACTGCCGGAGCTGGTATCACAGCGCTTGCGTGTGCTGCACCAACTGCAGCACCTGGAAGACGGCATGCTGATCGTGCCTGTCACCACCCTGATGCAGCGCCTGGCACCGCCGGGCTATGTACAGCAGCAGTCGCTGATGCTTGAAAAAGGCCAGCTGCTCGATCTTGAAGAGATGCGCCAACAGCTGGAACAGAGTGGTTATCGCTGTGTTTCACAAGTGTTTGAACACGGTGAATTTGCAGTGCGCGGCTCGCTGCTCGACCTGTTCCCGATGGGCAGCGAGAACCCCTACCGCATCGATCTGTTTGATAACGAAATCGACTCGATTCGCACCTTCGATAGTGAAACCCAGCGAACTCTGGAGAAGATCGATGCGATTCACATGCTGCCGGGGCGCGAATTCCCTACCGATGAGACAGCCATCAGCCGATTTCGTCAGCGTTATCGCCAGACATTCGATCAGGACCCGAACAGCAGCCTGATCTACACCGAGGTCAGCAATGGCAACATGCCCGGAGGCATCGAATACTACCTGCCGCTCTTTTTTGACGCCACGGCAACTCTTTTTGATTACCTGCCGGAGCAGACGCTCGCCATCTACCAGGCAGACCTTGGCGATCAGGCGGAGCAGTTTGCCGACACCGTTGCGCAGCGCTTTGAACAACGCCGGCATGATGCAGAGCGGCCACTGCTGCCACCGGCGAGCCTCTATCTTGACGCGGATGCGCTGCGAGCCGCACTCAAGCCCCTGCCGGCTATCGTGTGGCAGGCGACGCAAACACATGAGCGGCGTAAAGGCTTTGCGTCCTTTGGCAACCTCGACTGCAAATCTCTGCCGCCACTGGGATTCAATGCCCGTACAGAGCGTCCTGCAGGGCTGCTGGAGGATTTCCTGTCGGGATTTAGCGGACGCGTGTTGTTCACTGCAGAGAGCGCCGGCCGGCGTGAACACCTGCTGGAGAGTCTCGCCGGTTTCCGCTTGCGTCCGAAGATCGTCGAAAACTGGCAGGCGTTCCAGCGCGGCAGTGAGACCCCCTGTCTCAGCGTGGCGCCTGTGGAGAGCGGCGTTGTTATCGACGACATCGCCATCATCCCTGAAACCGCGCTGCTTGGCGAGCGTGTTCGCCAACCCCGCCATCGCAAACGCAAAACAGATGCCGAGCAGATCATTCGCAATCTCACCGAGCTGCATGAAGGCGCTCCGGTGGTGCATGAAGAACACGGCGTGGGACGCTTTCTCGGCCTGCAAATCATCGATGTCGGCGATGAGAGCCAGGAGTTTCTGGCGCTCGAATATGCCGGGCATGACAAGCTCTATGTACCGGTCTCTTCACTGCAGCTGATCAGCCGCTACTCGGGTGCATCACCGGAGCATGCGCCGCTGCATAAGCTGGGAAGCGGGCAGTGGGAGAAAGCCAGAAGCAAGGCGGCAAAGCGCGCCTTTGACGTCGCAGCCGAGCTGCTGGAGATCTACGCCCGGCGTGAAGCTGCGCAGGGGTTTGCCTTCCCGCCTGCCGGAGATGACTACAACACCTTCGCCGATGCCTTTGAGTTCGAGGAGACGGATGACCAGGCGAATGCCATCGATGCCGTGCTGGCGGATATGCAGTCTCCCCGCCCCATGGACCGCGTGGTGTGCGGCGATGTCGGGTTCGGCAAGACCGAGGTCGCCATGCGCGCCACTTTCCAGTCGGTCATCCAGGGAAAACAGGCTGCCATCCTGGTTCCCACGACGCTGCTGGCGCAGCAGCACTTCACCAATTTTGAAGACCGCTTTGCCGACTGGCCGGTAAAAGTCGCCACCCTCTCCCGCTTTCAAACGGCCAAAGAACAGAGAGAGACCCTCAAGGGAGTCGCGGATGGCAGCGTCGACCTCATCATCGGCACCCATGCACTGCTGAAGCCATCGATCAAATTCAAGAACCTGGGACTGGTCATCATCGATGAAGAGCATCGCTTCGGGGTGCGCCATAAAGAGCGCCTCAAATCCCTGCGCTCCGAAGTCGATATGCTGACACTGACTGCCACACCGATTCCACGCACCCTGAATATGGCCATGTCGGGTCTGCGCGATCTCTCCATCATCGCGACGCCCCCCGCTGGCCGCCACCCCATCAAGACCTTTATCAGCCAGTGGAGCGACTCGACCATCCAGGAGGCGATCACGCGTGAAACCAGTCGCGGCGGACAGGTCTATCTGCTGCACAATGAAGTCAGCACCATCGACAACATGGCGCAACGCATCCACAAGCTGTTGCCGGATCATCGCATCGAGATCGCCCACGGGCAGATGCGCGAACGCGACCTGGAGCGCGTCATGCGTGACTTCTACCACCAGCGTTTCCAGGTGCTGGTATGCACCACCATCATCGAATCCGGCATCGACGTTCCCACCGCCAATACCATTATCATCAACCGCGCCGATAAATTGGGTCTGGCGCAACTGCATCAGCTGCGCGGCCGCGTTGGACGCTCCCATCATCGCGCCTACGCCTACCTGATCACGCCTCCACCGAAAGCGATGACGGCAGATGCACGCAAGCGCCTCGAAGCGATCGAGGGACTCGAGGATCTTGGCGCAGGTTTCACCCTGGCCACCCATGATCTTGAAATTCGCGGCGCAGGGGAGCTGCTCGGTGATGAACAGAGCGGTCAGATCAACGAAGTGGGTTATGCGCTCTATAGTGATTTACTGGAACGCGCGGTTCGGGCAATCAGGAGCGGAGAGCAGCCACGGCTCGACCGCCCGCTGGCGCATGGCGCAGAAGTCGATCTCGGCATTCCCGCTCTGATCCCCTCCGACTATCTGCCCGACGTGCATACCAGGCTGGTGCTCTACAAGCGCATAGCAGGCGCCGAAGATGCAGAAGCGCTGCGGGAGCTGCAGGTCGAGATGATCGACCGCTTTGGCCTGCTCCCCGATGCGCTGAAGAATCTCTTCGCCACCACCCGCATCAAGCTGCGCATTCAACAGATGGGCCTCATAAAACTAAATGTCGGCCATGCCAGCGGCTATCTGCAATTCAGTGACAAACCGGAAATCGACTTTGCAACCATCATCAAGCTGATCCAGACCCGCCCCGATGAATACCGCCTCGACGGCCAGGAGAAGCTGCGCTTCTTCGGTGATTTCGAAGAACCTGAAACACGCATCGCCAAAGTAGAGAGCGTGCTGTCAAAGATTTCAGGTAAGTAAACAGACTTTTTTAACCACAGATGAACACGGATGCACACAGATAATTTTACATCTTTTTAATCTGTGTTTATCTGTGTGAATCTGTGGTTGAACATTCATACCAGAGCAGCATTGTCATTTCGACCAAAGGGAGAAATCTTGAGCTGGTGATAGATAATAAAGATCTCTCACATTCGTTCGAGATGACAAGTGCGTAGGGCGTCAATAAGCTTGCGCATTGCGCCGCATGTAAACAGCCCCTACTCCGTCACTCCGAAAATGGTGGTAAAAAAACGAAAGGTAAAAGTCCTGTCCAGTTCCGGCAGATACATCTCCGAGATGCTGCCGTCCAGATAGAGCGCATTGTCACAATCGAGCTTGTCACGAAACAACGCGGCAAAGGTATAGAAATTGACCGGCGTATTGGAGATCGCGAACACCACGCCCCCCTTGGAGTCGATGCCAACGCCATTTCTGATGTTGTAGCTGTCGGACTCCTTGAAAAAACGCGGGTGCATCTTTCCATCCAGCAGCAGCGCCGGACCTGACTGTACCGCGTCGTGCATTTTTTCGACTGCCACAGAGAGCTTGCCGGCATCCTCGATATGGGCGCCTTTGCTGTCCACATAGAATACCGCATTGGGTTTCATCGAGAAGTTGCCTCTACCCTGCCCCATGTTTAGAGACCCCAGCTTCTCTCCCTGTTCGACATAGAGTCCCAGCGGTGTATATTTTTTGGAGTAGATACCGCCATTGGTGGCAAACAAAAGCTTTTTACCCTGCTCTTCCAGAGTCAGCCTGAGCCGCCCGATCGTCTTGTATGGCTCGCCATCCTCACTCTTCCAGTAGAGACGCAGTTTCGACAACTCATCTGCGCTCAGCCTGTAGACATCGAAAGTGCTGCCCTCGTAGCTGAGCTGCTGCGCGTCGGATGCCTGTACAGAAAAAGATGCCACAGTGCACAGCAACCCACACACTGCTATGTATGTAATGGAACATAGGATGCTGTTGAGCTTGCGAAGCTTCCGCGTCCTGCTCACGCCCCTCACCTACATCCCTGCAGGCGAAGCGCATCTGTCTCGATCGATGCGCTTCGTTCCTCAGCACATCCTACAATTGCTACCGGGCTTTTAGTGTGATTTACAACCCATTTAGCGTTAATGCGTTGTAACAATTTCATGTGATCAAGATGCACAACAGACACAGGCGGGATCCTTTCGCAGTTTCAAACGATTAAAGACCCCATTGAGGCCATCAAACAACAGCAGCTGACCGGTGAGCGGAACACCGGCGCCGCTGATCAGTTTCACCGCCTCGAGCGCCTGCAAGACGCCGATCACCCCGACAACCGGAGAGAGCACGCCCTCGACAGAACAGGTTTCAGCAAAACCCTCGTCAGGGAAGAGGCAGCGGTAACAGGGAGAGTCGGATTTGCCAGGCTCGATCGTCAGCAACTGCCCCTCGAAGCGAATGGCGGCGCCGGAGACCAGCGGAGTTTTGGTTGCAATACAGGTGTCATTCACCGCAAAGCGGGTTTCAAAATTATCGCTGCAGTCGAGCACCACATCGGCGAGTTCGATCTGCCGTATCAATTCATCATCAGTCAACTGCCAGTCGATCGCGGTGATCTGAATGGAAGAGTTGATCTCATTGAGAGTCCGCCGTGCGGATTCCGCCTTGGGTTCGCCAATGGTCGCTTCGCGATGGATGATCTGACGTTGCAGATTAGAGAGCTCGACCCGGTCAAAGTCGCTAATCACCAGGTGGCCGACACCAGCCGAAGCAAGATAGAGCGCCGCCGGCGATCCCAGCCCGCCCATGCCAATAATCAGCACCCGCGCATCATGCAGCCTTTGCTGTCCCTCGAGGCCGATCTGCGGAAGCTTTATCTGACGGCTATAGCGCTCGTTAAAAATGTTATCACTCTCGTTCATGCATGCAAGGATAACGCAAACAAAAAAAACCGGCCATCAAATGATGACCGGAATGGAGTCTGAACAAGCTG
>JAIVTC010000216.1:0-4004 GCA_048629055.1 Candidatus Bathyarchaeota archaeon | reverse complement strand
AAGTCATGGGTGCACCAGGGAGAAGCGGCGATTGATGGCATACACGGCCGTCAGCATGAGAAAGGAAGCCAGCAGCAGCCCCCCGGAGAGCCAGTGGGCGTGACCATATTCGAGCATTTCAACATGGTCGTAGATGGCGATCGACAGCACCCGGGTCTGGCCGGGGATGTTGCCGCCGATCATCAGCACTACGCCGAATTCGCCGACCGTGTGGGCAAATCCAAGCACAGCTGCAGTGAGAAAACCGGAGCGGGCCAATGGCACGGCGACAGTGAAAAAACGATCCACAGGCGAGGCGCGCAGGGTTGCCGCCACCTCCATGGGGCGGCGGCCGATGGAGGCAAAGGCGCCTTGCAGCGGCTGCACCACAAAGGGCATTGAATACAATACCGAACCAATCACCAGGCCTGCGAAGGTAAAGGCCAACGGCTGGCCACCCAGCCACTCCATCAAGCCGCCCACCGGACCCCGGGGGCCAAGGGCTACCAGCAGATAAAATCCCAGCACGGTGGGTGGAAGCACCAGCGGCAGGGCAACCACTGCCTCCAGCATAAACTTGTAGCGCCAGCGGGTGCGCGCCATCCACCAGGCAAACGGCGTGCCCAGCAGCAGCAGGATCAGCGTGGTAATACCTGCCAGTTTCAGCGTGATGGCAAGGGCAGCGAGGTCGGCGTCGTTCAACATTACGGTGTAGCGTAGCCGAATCCGCGGATGATCTCCAGCGACGCATCGCTTTTTACGAACGCGAGAAAGGCGCGGGCGGCATCACTCTCTCTCAACAGCACCGCCTGTTGCTCGATGGGAGTGTAGAGTGATTGGGGGATTTCCCACCAGGAACCCTCGATGGCGTTAGCAGGATGTTTTACCTGCGACAAGGCGACGAAACCCAGTTCCGCATTGCCGCTCTTGACGAACTGGAAGGTTTGCCCGATGTTCTCGCCGCGCACCATGCGATTTTGCAACGCCTCCCATATCCCGCGATCCTGCAAGACTTGCCGGGCCGCCTTGCCATAGGGTGCCAGTTTTGGATTGGCAATGGCCAGATGGCGAAATGCTCCCTCTTCCAGCACCTTGCCTTGTGCATCGACAATGCTTTTCTTCGGGCTCCACAGGACGATCTTGCCGATTGCATAGGTGAACCTGCTGCCGGGCAGGGCAACTCCCTCCTCATCCAGCAATTGCGGTCGTTTGACATCGGCGGCAAAGAAGGCGTCGAAGGGTGCGCCATTTTTGATTTGTGCATAGTGTTTGCCGGTGGAGCCAAAGCTTAGCGTGACTTTGTGGCCACTGCTTGCTTCGAATTGCCCGGCAAGCGTCTTGATGGTGTGAGTGAAGTTGCTCGCTACCGCGACGTGAATGTTGTCGGCCATTGCCTGTTGCGCAATACTCAACATCAATAAGGATGCTGCAGCCCATGTACAAAACAACACTGTTTTTTTCATGTGGTTTGTTTGTCAAATCCAGGCAATAAAAAAGGGCAGAACCTGCTGGTTCTGCCCTTTTACTCCTCAACCCCGGAGGGGTTAAGGTTGGCCTGCAATGCAGGCCTTACCGAAATACAGCAATTTAGAGCGGTACGATGTTCTCTGCCTGAGGGCCTTTCTGGCCTTGAGTAACAGTGAACTCAACCTTCTGACCTTCGATCAGGGTTTTGAAACCTGAACCGGAGATAGCGCTGAAATGAGCAAAAACGTCAGGGCCGTTTTCCTGCTCAATAAATCCAAAGCCTTTGGCTTCGTTGAACCATTTAACGGTGCCGGTAGTAGTAGACATAATCTATCCTATTAACTTACGAGTAATTGAAGCCTTAAAAAAGGCAGTTTGGCTGGAATGTGATGCTATTACTTATGGAAACAGGACGAGCTACTAAAGACGAGACATCGAAATGGTGTGCATAAATATAAACGTACTTTCAAGCTGAGTGAAGTATATACGGATTTATCCCTTAGTCAACACTCCTTTGTGAGATATATTTTGAGGTTTTTTTTTGTGTCATCTGCCAGTACGGATGGTTATAATCGCCATGTGACCTGATCGCGGGTGTAGTTCAATGGTAGAACTGGAGCTTCCCAAGCTTCAAATGTGGGTTCGATCCCCATCACCCGCTCCACATTCCCCGCTTCACCTATCGAGATCAGTATGCCAATCACGCGTTGCCAATGGGCCGGCGCTTCACCACTGGAGCAGGAGTATCACGATGCCGAGTGGGGCGTGCCGCTGCATGATGACCGCAAGCTGTTTGAATTCCTGATCCTCGAAGGCGCCCAGGCAGGACTCAGCTGGTCAACAATCCTCAACAAACGTGAAGGTTACCGGGCGGCGTTCGACAATTTCGATGCGCTGAAGGTCGCCGCATACGACGATAACAAGATCGGGCAGCTGCTCAGCAATCCGGCTATTGTCAGGAATCGCCTCAAAGTGAATGCTGCCGTGACCAATGCGCGCATCTTCATGGAGATCATGCAGCAGCCGGGCGGGTTTGATGAGTGGGTGTGGCAGTTTGTTGACGGCAAACCTCTGCACAATCATTTCCGGAAAATGGAGGATGTGCCTGCCAATACGCCGCAGTCAGATCTGATGGCCCGGGAGATGAAAAAGCGTGGCTTTAAATTTGTCGGCACCACCATCTGCTATGCCTTTATGCAGGCGACGGGCATGGTGAATGATCACACCACTGACTGTTTTCGTTATCGGGAGATCGTGGATTTCAAACTCCCGTAGGGTAGTAACCCCTCACCCTACCCCTCTCCCCGGGGAGAGGGGATTCATGATTATTGCAGCAGGGCCTGGTGGTCGCTCTTCTGCAGTCTTGCGCCGAAGGTGGAGACGATTTGCGAGGCTGCGCGGCTGGCAAGCTCGCCTGCCTGACGGTCACTCATGCCGTGGGTGATTGCATAGAGAAAGGCGCCGGCAAACATGTCTCCGGCGCCATTGGTGTCTACGGCATGCGTGGGAACGGCGTCGATGCTGATGCGCCCGTCGCCGTTGATGATCAATGCGCCCTTGCTGCCCCGCGTGATGATGAGTTTTTTCGCGATGCGGCGCAGCTCTTCGATGGCCTCGTCAAGACTCTCTCTGCCGGTATAAATCTGCGCCTCTTCCTCATTGCAAAACAGGATGTCGACACCGTCGCCCACGATTTCGCTGACGCCGTCACGGAAATAGGTCACCATCGAGGGATCGGAGAATGTCATAGCCGTCTTGACCTGGTGTTCGGCGGCCATTTCGCGCGCCTTGCACACGGCTGCGCGTGACAGATCTGATGTCACCAGGTAGCCTTCGATATAGAGATATTGTGACTCTTTGAGGTCCTCGAAATGGAGTTCGTTGACGGAAAAATCGGTCGTAATGCCAAGAAAGGTGTTCATGGTGCGTTCGGCATCCGGCGTGACCATCACCATGCACTTGCCGGTCATGCCCTCTTTTTTCACCTGCTCCAGACGGGTCTTGACGCCGGCTGCATGCAGGTCATGCATGTAGAACTGCCCCTGCTCGTCATCACCCACCTTGCAGGCATAAAATGTCTTGCCGCCAAACTGGCTGACAGCGACCATGGTGTTGGCTGCAGAGCCGCCGCCGGCGCGTTTTTTGAGGCCGAATTCCTGTTTCAGATCATCCAGCAGGCGAAGATGCGTCTCATCGTCGATCAGCGTCATCACTCTTTTTTCAATCTGCTGCTGATTTAAAAAATCGTCGCTGACTTCAAACTCTTTATCGACCAGCGCATTGCCGATGCCGTAGACATGGTATTTCATGAGGGAGCTGTTTTCGAGGAGTAATGTAACCGCGCATTTTAGCTGAAATCAGGAGATGTGTCCGTCTGTTTTGTGACTTCTCAATTAAGCCCATATTGGGTCTTCATTCGCTATGTTGTCATTTCGACCATCGGGAGAAATCTGAAAGCACTGGATATATTGTACAAATTCAAGATTTCTCCCTTCGGTCGAAATGACAAGTAATTTTGCACAGTGGAGCCTCTTGCAAAACTCCGTCATTCCGGCATG
>JAIVTC010000215.1:0-3266 GCA_048629055.1 Candidatus Bathyarchaeota archaeon | reverse complement strand
AGTATCAGCTGCTGATCATGTTTTTGATCGCTTCGGGCACAGGGCTTGGCAGTATGGCTGCCATCTGGAGTGGTTCGAAACGCCTGTTTGATGATCGGCAGCGGTTGAGGCTGGATCGGTTGACGAAAAAATAACGTATCTATTCAGCCTCTTCTCAGCCTCTTCTCAAACTAGCAAGCAAGTCGCTGCTATTGGGTGCATCTGTAGGAAACGTCGGAGGCATGGACGCCGAAGCGAGCCTACATGGATGTATTTACGGCATTTTCCGGAAGATATACCCGATAGCAGTGACAAACTCGCATGTACTGAATAGTTACAAAATAACCTGTAGTCGATGTGCTTCGTCCCTCAGCACATCCTATGATTCAAGCTGTTACTACTCCAATACGCCATTATTCAGCGTGACAACTCTCTCCATGCGCTCAGTCAGACGCTGGTCATGGGTAACGACGACAAATGCGGTTCCCAGCTCATGCGTCAGCTTCAGCATCAGCTCGTAGATTCTGTCGGCGTTTTTTCGGTCCAGGTTACCGGTGGGCTCGTCGGCAAGTACGCATTGTGGCTCGCCTGACAGCGCCCGGGCAAGCGCTACGCGCTGGCGCTCGCCTCCGGAGAGCTGTGACGGCCGATGCCCGGCGCGGTGATCCATCTCGATCGCATGCAGCCAGTATTGCGCTTTTTCCGCAGCCTGGTGTTTATCGACACCGCGGATCAACAGCGGCATGGCCACATTTTCCAGTGCTGTCAATTCCTGGAGAAGGTGGTGAAACTGATAGACGAATCCCAGTGAGCGGTTTCTCAGGCGGTTGCGCACTCTCTCCTTGATGGTGAAGAGATTTTCGCCTGCAAGCGTCACCTCACCCGAAGTCGGCTGATCAAGACCGCCAAGACAGTGCAGCAGGGTGCTCTTGCCCGATCCGGAACTGCCGATAATCGACAGGCTCTCCCCTTTTCTGACATCCAGCGAGACCCCTTTGAGCACCTCGACAGAGAGTTCCCCGTCCGAGAATGTACGCACCAGGTTGCGGCATGAGAGGATGACATCACTCATAGCGCAATGCCTCCGCAGGCTGCACTTTCGATGCCCGCCACGCCGGGAAAAGCGCAAACAGGATGGTGATCACGAAGGCGAATGAGGCAATCAGCGTAACATCCTGCCAGTGGACATCGGAGGGCAGTCTGCTGATGTAGTAGAGGTCGGGGTTGATGGCCTGAAAGCCCAGTGCGGACTCCAGCGCTGAGACTATGGTTTCAACATTGACTGCAAGCAGGATGCCTGAAGCGACCCCCAGCAGCACGCCGAAGGTGCCGATAGTGGTTCCCTGCACCAGGAATATCTTCATAATACTGCCGGAAGAGGCCCCCAGGGTGCGCAGGATGGCAATATCGCTCTGCTTTTCCGTCACCACCATGATCATTGCAATAATGACCGAAAATGCCGCCACCAGCACGATCAGAAAAAGAATAAAACCCATCATGCGCTTCTCTGTGGCCAGCGCTTCAAAAAAATTGCGGCGATAACTTGACCAGTCCCTGACATAGTAATAATCCTCCATCTGGTTCGCCAGTTCATAGGAGATGCGCTGCGCGTCATAGAGATTTTTGACTTTAAGACGCACACCGGTCACCGCATCACCGAGACGGTTCAATTTAGCCACGTCGCGCATGTGCGCCAGCGCCACACCGGTGTCAAAATCCCCCATGCCAACCTCAAAAATACCTGAAACCGTAAAGCGCTTGAGGCGCGGCATGGTGCCCACCGGGGTAACCATCGCGTGGGGAGTAATCACTGTGACCTTCTCACCCTCTGTGACTCCCAGATTACGAGCCAGCTCGACTCCCAGTACGATGTTATAACTCTTTGCCTTGAGATCATCCAGCGAACCGCTGTTCATGTGCTCGCCGACAGTCGCCACAGCCGACTCCTGCTGCGGATCGATACCGCGTATCATCGCACCGGAGACGAGCTGTCCATTCACCAGCATCACCTGGGACTCCACATAGGGAGCGGCTGCGACCACATCAGGATGTTGCTTTGCGAGTTCCATGACCTCCGGCCAGTTGTGTAAACCACCCTCTGTTGAGGTGATGGTCGCGTGAGAGACCATGCCGAGGATGCGCTCACGAATCTCTTTATGAAAGCCGTTCATCACCGACAGCACTACGATCAGCGCCATCACGCCGATCATGATGCCGAACATGGAGGCCAGAGAGATGAAGGAGATGAAGTGATCTTTATGCCTGGCCCGCGTATAGCGGAAGCCAAGAAAATATTCGTAGGGCTGATACATGACGCGCATTAAACCATAAATCAGGATTCAAAGCGTCTCTAATGATGAAAAACCAGACTCAAATGGTGGATGCGCTGTCGCTTATCCCCCCCTGCAATATAAGCCCCCTGCTCCCGGATAGACCGCAGAGATATCTTGACTAATTTACTGGGAAATTGATACTCTCAAGTACCAAATCATGCATCATCTCAAACGAAAAAACAAAAGGAGAAACACCATGAAAATTTCTCATTTCGTCGCATCTACTGTCAGTGCGGCAATACTCTTTATTGATATAGGTTCCAGCGTATCTGCAGGGGATGACATCAGCGTCGGCATCAGCAGCGATATAAAAAAGGTTGAATTCACCCATGATGGAAAAAAACTCACCATTATGCGAAACCAGGAACCGCTCAATACCATCAATCCAAATTTTGCATTGACATCGCGCGACTGCCCTCCTTTCTGTATTCAGCCAATGGTTGTTGCTCCAGGCGTTGATACCATTGCCGAACTCGAAATCATCGATTACATCAAAAAAATGGCTGACGGAGATGACTCCATTCTGGTGATTGACTCACGCACTCCGGATTGGGTTGCGCGTGGAACCATTCCCGGCGCCACCAATATCCCCTGGACAAAAATCAGGCCGAAAAGCGGCGCCACCACAGAAGAGATTATAAAAATTCTGACGGCTCAATTTGGCGCTAAACTCGCACAAGGCACAGATGAGTTTTCCGTCGATGAAGCTATCGCGGAGGGAGACACCAGCAAGGTTTTTGATTACTCGAATGCGAAAACCCTGGTGATGTTCTGCAACGGAATGTGGTGCGGTCAATCACCGGCCAACATCAAAACATTGTTGAAGTTTGGTTATCCGGCTGAAAAGATCAAATGGTATCGCGGAGGCATGCAGGGTTGGGAGACTCTTGGCTTAACGACGATCAAGCCCTGATAATAAAGATCTCTCTGCCGTACATGGATGTACAAATGCCG
>JAIVTC010000214.1:0-4306 GCA_048629055.1 Candidatus Bathyarchaeota archaeon | reverse complement strand
ATCTGGCTCTTTTCCGGCCAGCCATCATCTGCAGGTGGCGCACGCAGCTGTGCGATATAACTTTTACAACCGAGACTCGAATGACCGGAATGAGTATCTATGTGTAGCTACACATAGATACTCCTATGTGTAGTTTCGAACTATGTGTAGTTGCATCCCCATATCGCGGCCCGCTCTTGTAGAACCGATCGCGAACTACACATAGTTATAGCACCTGAAGAAACTGCATCATCGGCAGGAATAGGCGTGAAATCATGAATATCGGGGATAATTGGCGCTCAAGAAGCCAGGGAGGCGACTGATTATGGGGATTCAATGCTGTCGTCTCCTGAATTGGATAGATCACCACCCCAAGACACTGGAAAACTATGTTAAGTTTATGAAGAATTTTTTTACTGGAAACCCAATGGAATTGCGGCTCTCAGCCAGAAATCATTTACGTACTACACATAGTTCAAAACTACACATAGGAGTATGAAGCTGTCATTCAAACAATGAGCAAAATAGGCTGTTTGGAGGGTTGCAGCGAATGACGGGTCTTTACTCGCACATTGGAGTAATAACCTTGTAATGCAGTTGAAAAAAGTTCATGGAATGATTTTGACCTGACAGATACGCCGTCAAAATCAGTAACTGTCAGATCAAGTATGAGCGATTACAAATGAAAATATGCGTACCATAATCAGCTACTGCTTACGGATTGCCCTGCACCGCCACCCAGAATGGGAACTCTCCCACGGCAATTCTTTTTTCAACCTGCATGCTGTCAGCATTGATGACGACAACCGCATTCTCCTTGGTGAGAGTGACGTAGATCCAGCGGCTGTCTTTACTCGCACGAATACCGTGCGGGCCATCTCCGACCTCGATATTTTTTAGCGCCAGGGTTTTTGTATCGATGATCGAAATGACTTTGTCGCCGATTGCAGCCGTGGCTACGAATTCCCCATTGGGGGCCACATCGATACCGCCATGTCCGTTGCCGACCGTCAGCACTTTTTTAACCTCTCCAGATTCGAGGTCGAGCACAGCGACATGGTGCACGAAATCCCGCACATAAGCGGTCTTCTCGTCGGCTGACAGGTCAAGATTGTGAGGACCGGTAATACCCGGGACAGGAATCATCTTGATCATTTTACGCGCTGCGGTGTCAATCACAGCGATACCTGCGCCGCCCTGCAGCGTCACATACGCCAGCTTCCCGTCTTTGGTAAAACGGGCGTTATGCGGCCCCTCATCGACCTTGATGGTGTCCACCAGCGCCAGCTTTTCAAGGTCGATGACACTGACATTCGCCGAT
The DNA here is from genome assembly GCA_048629055.1 of Candidatus Bathyarchaeota archaeon. Classification (GTDB taxonomy): domain Bacteria; phylum Pseudomonadota; class Gammaproteobacteria; order Chromatiales; family Chromatiaceae; genus Sva-25. The sequence goes on along the minus strand of JAIVTC010000214.1, from coordinate 3,006 downwards.
CCCTGGTTGCTCACATAAGCGAACTTGCCATCAGGAGTTACCTTGACGCCTTTAGGAGCCTTGCCAACTTTGATAACAGCCAGTTGCTTGCCGCTGTTGGCGTCGAACAGATAGACGGTGTTGTCGGAGGGACTGGTCGAAAGCACTATCTTGCCATTCGGCGTCACTGCGACATACAGCATATTAGGTCCGCCCTTCCAGGTCACTTGCTGTGGAAAGGTTTCGACCGTCGCGCTCTTTTTCATGGTGATAAAGGTCGTTTGCGGAAACTCATTGGCAGTTGCCTTGTCAGCGCCTGTTGCTTTCGCTACAGGAGTCGCAGCACCTGCAGCCGCCGGATTCAGGCTTGAAAAGTAGGCTGCCAGGTTGGCGATATCCGCGTCACTGAGTGTTGCAACCATTGCATCCATCGTCGGATCGGTTCGCGTGCGGCTTTTGAACGCCTTGAGCTGCTTGACCAGGTAAGCCTCCTTTTGACCGGCAAGATTCGGATACTCCTCGGTCAAACCAATGCCGCTCAGCGTGTGACAACCCGCACACATCGCCGCCTTCGCTTTACCCTGTGCGATATCTCCCGCATGGGCAGTCCCGCCCAGTGTCGTCACCATCAGTGCAAAGCTGCACACGGCTAATTTTGTTCTCATTGCATATCTCCAGCTGTCGTTGCATGTATTGTAAAAGGTCAATGTAAGATGCCATTTTTCGCCAATGGCTCTACTAACAGGGCGTTACACGCTATAGCTTTATTCCCAGGCACCTCGTTTTTTTATTTTGGCAAAGCGGGAATAAAGCATCGGTTGGCAACGTCTTGTATAGATGAGGGATTTTCATATAGAGTACCCGATGACAACTCAGCGGAAACCGGCACATGCCTTATTCTGTACGGCGGCAACAACACTTTCAACAACTCACTCGTCCCTGGCGAGAGCGCCTGTTTGGCGTTGCAATGCGACGCGCAGAGACATCGGCTGCTGCAGAGGACTGGCTGCAGGAGACGCTGCTGCGCGCATGGAGAGATTTCGACCACCTCAGCGACGACATCGCCATCTACGCCTGGCTGCTGAAAATTCTCGACCATGTCATTGCTGATGACTCCCGGCGTTGCAGCCGCCGTCATCAGCTGGCTCCCGTGGTGGCCGCTGATGATCTATTTTTGCAGCAGCAGCCAAGCGCCGTGCCCGGGCCATTCGAACAGACCCTGCAACAGCAGACAGATGAACAGCTCACCACAGCCATCAACGCGTTACCAAACGCATTTTGCCGCGTCGTCATACTGCGCGACATCGAAGGCCTCAGCTATCGGCAAGTGGCGAATATACTCGAGATCCCACAGGGCACTGTCATGAGCCGACTCTCTCGCGGACGGCGTTTGCTGGCGACGATTCTGCTCAGTGAGCAAAGTATAGAGAGAGCAAAAGACGATCACGTCAGACGCACTGGAGCACAGCCATGAACAACACCCCGAAAACAACAGGTAAACAGTGGAAGGCGCTGCATAGTCAACTGCAGGACTCACTCGCCGGCTATGCGGACAATACGCTCGACGCGCAGCAGAATGCCATCATCGAAGCCCATCTGGCGGGGTGCGAAGCTTGCCGGATGGATGTTGCCCGCCAACAGGCGCTCAGCCGGCGCCTGCAAAATGTTGCAGCACCCCGCATCACAGCACAACTGCACCAGCGGCTTGACGATGCACTGCTTGAAGCAGCTCCACACAGTAGCCGTATGCAACGGCTCTGGCAAGGTTGGCGCGGCTTCATGTCGCCAAAGCGCCTGCAGGAAGTTTGCACACCCGCTTTCGCCGCTGTAAGCGGCTGGGGCGTTGCCATGACGCTTGCCGTGGTGATGCTGATGCCACGCATGCTACCCGTCACTAGCAGTGAAGTTCCGATGGTCGAGGACGTTCTCGCACAATACCACCATATCGCACGCACGGCTTTGCCGGTATCAGGAGAACGTTCCACAGCGACACCACCTGCCACTTGGCCGAATGCTCACCTGCTGGCAAGCTGGGAGACAACCGTTGGTGGCGCTCCCGCACAGGCTTTTGCAGTGCGCCGAGGCGACAGCATCCTGTTGCAGTTTCGCATCGACGAAGCTGTATTCTTTCGCAATCCCGAGGTTCGACATGCCGTGGAACAGAATGGAGATTATCAATTCAAAGCCGAAAACACACGGGTGCTGGCGGTGCCAATCAAGCACGCTGGTCTGATTTTAGTTGGCCCCGGAGATGCCATGCCATCTACCGAACAACTGGCATTCAAGTCTACCTAAGAGTCTATCCTAGAAAAAAACCGGGAAAACAGTCCCATTCGACTTGATGGAAGGCAGACTGTGTCTACGGTAGTTTCTACCATCATCCTCCAATGACCGTATGGAGCATTACCCGTCATTCACGCCTGCTTTGGAACGACCAAGTGACAGATAAATACATTCCGGAAGGATGCCATTGAGGTAATGATCAATGCCCCAAACGCTACTCTACTGCCGTTTTTTTCATGTCTGTCTCCAATAAACGATGAGAAATTCATGGTAACGGATTGGGTAGTTGTTAAAGAACGGAGTCCACGATGTCTTGGCACTTATCAGCTAGGGAGTTGTAACAAAACTGAGAGGAATCAGTGTGATATTTTCTCTGGTCGACCTAGATGATCGGTCACAAGCCCATTCCAATGACATCTGTACTCCATTTCCCATTTGATAATTTCATTATCTGTAACCTTTCAGGCATCCATCGTATAAAGAAGGATCGCGGTCAACAAAACAAATGCTGCTGGATACCGCATTGAGTGTGAACAATAAATCTGGTCGAATGTAGAATTTACAATGTCAGAAGTTAGGCGCAGGATCTGTTGATTTTTGCCATGGATTAGACCACTTAACTGAGAGTGAACAAAGAGATAATCAGTAGGTGTGCCGGGTAAAACGCATAAAAAAACAGTGGCTTCATCCTCTTTATCTTGAGATCCAGTTGGCCGGAAAAATAGATAATCGGATAGAAGAGAA
>JAIVTC010000213.1:0-3640 GCA_048629055.1 Candidatus Bathyarchaeota archaeon | reverse complement strand
AATTATTGTCAGCATCATGATTTGGTGATGCTGATACGCTGCCGGGAACTCCGGCATGCAACAGGCCGGTAGCAAGCGCTTACCGGGCGAGAATAGAGAAGATTTCTCCGCTGTATTGAAAGCCTTGCAGCTGCATTGAAATAGCTGCACAGGCGTAACAAAAACGAAATTCTTTCGGGAATGATTCCCCGGAATGCAACACAGTATCCGCCCCGATAACGGGGATAATACCCGGATCAGATACCTGTGATAATTTCAGGTGGTTTCCATTCTCACCGGATTTACCGGGAGGGAATGGCGGCAGACCACTTTGGTGAAGGTCTGCATCACATCTTCTCTTGTTTTCTGTGCTCGAACCTGGCGCTTTTCTACTGTTCCTGATGTGTATCGCTCGTATAGTGATGCATAAGTTCGCGTTCTATATCGGCGATGCACAGTCGTTCCTGACAAGGCGCGTAACCGCAGTAATACTTTATGTATTTTAAGGTTGCGCAACGCAGTCAGGGGCGGCTGGGCGCGTCTAGATGGTATGCGATACTTGTGCATCACTGTACTAATGCGGTATTAACACAGATATGTCTGCGCAACCTGATCGCATGATCCGGCTGCCAGTGCAATCAAAGGATTATACAATGAAAAGAATGTTAATTAATGCAACCCAGCCTGAAGAGCTGCGTGTTGCGATTGTCGATGGACAAAGCCTCTTCAATCTGGATATCGAACATCCCGGAAGAGAACAGAAAAAAGCCAATGTCTATAAAGGCAGAATCACCCGTGTAGAACCAAGCCTCGAAGCGGCCTTCGTTGACTATGGCGCCGGGCGTCATGGTTTCCTGCCGATGAAAGAGATCGCCAGAACTTACTTCTCTGAAGAGGCTCAAAAAGCCACTGGCAGACCAAAAATCGGTGTTGCCATCAAGGAGGGGCTGGAGGTCATCGTCCAGGTCGAGAAGGAGGAGCGCGGCAACAAGGGCGCAGCCCTTACTACATTTATTTCCCTCGCCGGCCGTTACCTGGTGCTGGTGCCAAAAAACCCCAGGGCCGGAGGAATTTCACGGCGTATCGAAGGCAAGGAGCGTGCAGATTTGCGTGAGGCGATGTCACAGCTTTCAATGCCTGACGGTATGGGATTGATCGTACGCACAGCCGGTGTTGGAAAAGTCTCTGAAGAGTTGCAGTGGGATCTCGATTACCTGACCCAGGTATGGACAGCCATTGAGAAATCGGCTGAAGAGCGCGCCGCCCCTTTCCTGATCTATCAGGAGAGCAATGTCATCATTCGCTCGATACGTGATCATCTGCGCAGTGATATCGGTGAAATTGTCATCGACAGCGAAGAGATGTTTCGTCAGGCGGAGAGCTTCATCAATCAGGTGATGCCGCATAATGCACGCAAGCTGAAACTCTATACAGATGAAACTCCGCTGTTTTCACGCTACCAGATCGAGAGCCAGATTGAGTCTGCTTTCGAGCGCGAAGTACGTCTGCCCTCCGGCGGGGCAATTGTTATTGACCATACTGAAGCACTTGTCTCGATCGATATCAATTCGGCGCGCGCGACCAAGGGCGCGGATATTGAAGAGACTGCGACCAATACCAATCTTGAAGCCGCTGATGAAGTCGCGCGTCAGCTGCGTCTGCGTGATCTGGGAGGGCTGTTTGTCATCGATTTTATCGATATGATGGCGAACAAAAACCAGCGTGCCGTGGAAAACCGCCTCAAAGCGGCGATGAAGGAGGATCGTGCACGGGTACAGATCGGCAGGATCTCCCGTTTTGGTCTGCTGGAGATGTCAAGGCAGCGGCTGCGGCCATCACTGGGGGAGGGGACCCAGAATGTCTGTCCGCGCTGCGATGGCCAGGGCACGATCCGTGGAGTACGTTCGTTGTCGCTGTCGATTCTACGAGTGATCGAAGAGGATGCTCAAAAGCACAACACGGGAAGAATCAGCGCCCAGCTTCCGGTCGATGTAGCCACCTATCTGCTCAATGAGAAGCGTCAGGCGATCTACGATCTTGAAAAACGGCAAAATGTTGAAGTGATTCTGGTGCCAAATCCGCATCTGGAGACACCGCACTATGCCATTGAGCGATTACGCCAGGAGGATCTTCCAACCGGAAGTGCAGACCAGGCGAGTTATAAAACTGTTGATGCCCCGGAAGTGAAGGTTCCCGAGAGCCATTCTGTGCAGCAGGCGCGTATGCAGCAGCCCGCAGTCAAGACGATCGAGCATAAGCCACCGGCGCCACAGCAGCGCAAGGCAGAGGAGATTGCACCACAATCTGATGATCAGGAAACATCCGAGAGCGGTTTTATCAAGCGTATTTTTACCTCACTCTTTACTCATAATGCTGCACAGGAGAAGGCTGCAGAAGAGAAGACAGCGGAAGAGCAGAAGAAACCACAACAACGTAAACCCCAACAGAGACGTCCCCAGCAGCGAAGCCGAAGCGGAAATCAGCGTAGAGGACCGGGCAATCCGCGTCGCCGGAGTCAGGCGAGTAAACGCGGGGAGCAGAGTCGAGGCGCGCAGCAAAATCGCGCGGCGGGCAAGGATAATGCGACTCAAAAATCTGCTGAGAGTGAACCCGGGCAAAACAGCGGGCAGACGCAGGCAAATAAACAGGGCGCTCAGGAACAGGGACGCCCACGTCCAACGCGTGGACGGCGTTCCAGTGCAGGACGTCAGCACGGAGGCGGTCGCCAGCGAAAGCCACAAAACCAGCGTGCTGAGTCAGCTGGTAGTGGAAGTGACCAGGCAGTGAGCAAACCTCGCGCCGATGCCGTGCAGGCTGCGGCATCAGGGTCGCAGGAACAGGCGAAGCAACAACCGGTTGCAAAGCCAAAAGCGCAAGCCAGGCCGAAGGCGAAAGCAAAGCCAGCAGAGAAGCCGAAGGCGCAAGCAGAGCCAAACACGGTTGAAGCAAAACCTGCTGCGAAACCCAAGGCAGCAGCCAAGCCAAAGACACAAGCAAAGCCAAAGGCAGTGGAAGCAAAACCAGCCGCGAAGCCAAAGGCGCAAGCAGAGGCAAAGCCAAAATCTGAGGCAAAGCCAAAAGCTGAGGCTAAGCCAAAAGCTGAGGCAAAGCCAAAAGCTGAGGCTAAGCCAAAAGCTGAGGCTAAGCCAAAAGCTGAGGCTAAGCCAAAAGCTGAGGCTAAGCCAAAAGCAAAGCCAAAGGCAGAAGTCAAGCCAAAGTCAGCAGCAGAGTCGTAGGGGATAAGCGTCAGCGACCTCCATGGATGGAGGAAGTGCAATCAGATTGTCAGGAACAATCATTGCCGTATCCACCATGTTTTTGACACAGAGCCGGTTTGCCTTCGCTCCTTGATTTGAGCGCTGCGTAACCCAACATCATTACCGATGAGCGAAAATACAATCAACAGCCGCGTGCGCATGGAGACGATCGGCACAGAGGCTGAGGATCAGCGCATCGACAACTATTTGTTGCGGCAGCTCAAAGGCGTCCCGCGCAGTCATGTGTATCGTATCCTCAGGCGTGGGGAGGTGCGCGTCAATGGTGGGCGCATCAAGCCTGTTTACCGCTTGCGTGTTGGTGACAAGGTGCGCATCCCTCCTGTACGCACAGCGTCAGCAGTGTCTCTACCGGCGCTGACAGAGGAACAGAAGCAGGAACTTTT
>JAIVTC010000212.1:0-4867 GCA_048629055.1 Candidatus Bathyarchaeota archaeon | reverse complement strand
ATGCCTGGCACGCATCGATTTGCAGACATCAGGAGGCTGTCCAGGAATAAAAAAACCTATTGCGACAACGCCATTCAGACATTTTGAATGATCGCCCGGAGCGATCCAAAGCAGGCTAATGACTCGTCAAACGGTCTATATGCCCATGATGTTTAGCAACTCTCCGCTGCTGATGACATGACAGTAGATCATGTTAAGTATCTCAAGCTCCTTTCGGTGGAGTTCCTCTGTTCCCGCCGCACAACAATCCTCGACCAGGATTACGTTGAAACTTTCATCCGCCAGGCTGCGTACCGTCGATGAGATACACTGATCGGTAAATATACCTGTGAGCACCACATTTTTTACACCCATGTTGTACAGCACCAGGCGCAGGTTGGTTCCTGTAAGTGCGCTGTCGGTGGTTTTGGTGACCACGATCTCTCCTGCTCGCGGTGCAAGTTCCGCAACGATCTGGGCATCTTCCCTATCCTTCGGCAGCAGCAGGTAGTTCCAGCCTGGCTTTTTCTGGCTCAATGAGCGATCCTTTCCATCCTCCAGCAGGCAGGCAATGCGGGCATGCAGCACATCTATTTTATGTCGCCGAAAGCGGTTCTGTAGTTCGGCAGTCGCCGGTATGACGACCTCATGCATGCGCTTATGAAAAGGCGCCCAGCGCGCCCTTTCCACCGGGTTATCCGAGGGTGTCATGTAAGTGTTCTGAACATCGATGCTCAACAGTGCAGTTTCATCTGCGGGCAGCGAGAGATCCGCTGGTTCAGCTGCATTCTCGTAGTAGAAGGAGCGGTAGTCGGTTTTCCAGTTCATATTGGGATCAGTTCTCGATGTAAATATGGGCCGGAATCTACACAATCAACAACTTACAGATTAAGAGGCATGGATTCCGGCTAAAAGCATGCCGGAATGACGAGTTTTGCAAGAAGCTCGGGTTAGGGATGATGCATTTATTAAAATACCAATCTCGCTTGCCTTTTTGCCCGTGCTTTTCGCCGCCACTCTGGTTACATAGTTCACTATGCGCCCGACGTGGCAACAAAAACCACGAACAAAAATCCCACACATCCTGGTACTTTAATTTCTGCCTCATCCCTTATAGCTCAAACTCGGCCCAGATTGGACAATGATCCGAGGGCTTCTGCATGGCGCGAATGTCGTAATCAATCCCCGCACCGAGCAATCTCTTCTGCAGTGCTTTGGTCGCAAGTATTAAATCAATCCGCAAGCCTCTCCTGGGTTCACGATCAAAGCCTCTGCTGCGGTAGTCGAACCAGCTGAAGCGGTCATCGACATCAGGATGGATATCGCGGAAGGTGTCCAGCAACCCCCACGCCATAAGACGCTCCATCCATTCACGCTCTTCGGGCAGAAAACTGCATTTTCCGGTGCGCAGCCAGCGTTTGGCATTATCCGGGCCAATGCCGATATCCCGGTCGAGACGGGCGATATTGACATCCCCGATGACGGCCAGGTTATCATCAGGACTGAATCCCTGCAGATGCACCATTAAGTCCTCGTAGAAGCGGCGCTTGTTTGGAAACTTGGTTTCATGAGTGCGGCTCTCGCCCTGGGGAAAGTAACCATTGATCACTGTCACCCGGTTGCCGTTGTCGCTCTCATAGGTTGCCGTGATCAGCCGGCGCTGGGCATCCTCCGCATCGGTGGCATAGCCGCGTGAGACACTCAGCGGTGCTTTTTTGGAGAGCAATGCGACACCATAGTGCCCCTTCTGGCCAAAGTATTCTGCATGATAGCCAATCTCCTGCACCATCTGCAGCGGGAAGTCGGGATCCTGTACCTTGATCTCCTGCAGACCGATGATGTCAGGGTCGAGAGTGTCACGCAGTTTTTCGAGTTGATGCGGACGCGCCCGCAGACCATTCACATTGAAAGAGACAATTTTCATTTAGGCACCTGGAAAAGATTAAAATACACGGATTGCGCCGGGTGAATTGCGCAGCAATGAACGGCTTGGGCAGGAGCCCAAGACCGGTACCCAAGCGAAGCAGGGACAGCGCAGCGCCGGGAGGCTTCATATTCAAGGCGTGCCAAGGGGCGCATACTTACTGTACGTAACTCTTGGCGCAAAGCTTCCGCTCCTGCTAACGTCCCTGACCTACATGTAGGCCACACCGAAGACGGAGGCATAGACAAGCACGGCTTGTATTTTAACCTTTGGAAGGCGCCTTATGCCACACCTCGGGAAGCGCCGGAAAGACAAGTCGTAGACCAATAAGATGATGCCGGTCACCGGGATCGGCATTATCACGATAACTGGCGCGGCGCAGCGCAGGCTGTGTATGCAGCGTGGCGCCGCGCACGGCAACATGATTGTCAGAAAAAGTGCTTGCCAGTAGTGAAATATCCGGGCGTTCATAACCCGCATAGGGCTCGAATGCATTCCAGCACCACTCCCTGACGCGTCCGGTCTGCTCGATAAGTCCCTGACGAGCCGCAATCTCCCACTGGTATTCGTGCTGAATTGTGGCTCCTGCAAACCCCTCATGGCCTGCAATCCAGTTGCAGAAGGCCCGGGCTTCATACAGGGATATGCCGTAAACCGGATCTGCCTGTTCCAGATCACTCGCTCCGTTTTGACCAATGATATACCATTGGTTATTGGCATCCATGCGCCAGTGATGCGGCGCCTGTGGTTGATGCTGCTGACGCCAGCTGCCGCCCTCCTCGCTCCACCACTCGTCACGCTGATAACCTCCGGCGCGCATAAAAGAGAGCCAGTTGGCATTGCTGATCATCGCTTGACTGATACGATAGCTGTGCAGCTCAGTGATCTGGCGCGGCAGTTCATTATCAAACACCACGCCTTTGGTTGCACCAATACGGTAGTGGCCCTGCCTGATTGTCGCAGTTTCCAGCACGGCATCAACCGGTGTCAAAGACTGTGAGCATTCAAAATATTGATGCTGCTGCAGTGTGCGCTCTGTCAGCACCTTGAGCATCTCTTCATAGATTCTGCTGTGCAGCTGCACCAGCATGGCTGTCAGCCAGCCATCCTTCAGCAGTGGATGCTCAGGCAGCATGGAGGGGTTTGCCAGGCGGGTCAGGTTCTCTTCATAGATCTCCATGGCCCAGTTCAACAGATGTTTACGCGGAGGGATTTGATCCACGAGCTGCGCATTGGTGAGGCGCTCGTCACCGAAAATATGCGCCACCCTGTCGACCAGATCGCTCTCTTCCTGTACAACACTGCGCAGCAACAGGGTTTCGATATAGACAGCACGGCCAAAATACCAGGAGAGCGATTGCAGCTGTGGATGGTAGTAGTAGAGAGCCTCATCGTCAGAGAGAGACTCAAGCAGTGATTGCTGCAGCTGATGCAGATGGCTCAAGGCGCCAAGTTGGTGGGGCATTGTCTGGATAGGTTTTAAGGGATGGTTTTAGGTTTTAAGTGTTAGGTTTTATGTGAATGTGCATTTTCAAAGCCTGTAACCGCTCAATAACCCAGTGCTTTTTTGAGTTTGCACAGGCATTTTACTCGTTCCCAGGCTCCTGCGTAGGAATGAGATATGGTGTTACCTAAAACGTAAAACCTAACACTTAAAACCTTCCTTAAAACCTAAAACTTAAAACCTAAAACCGACCTTTTTCTATTTTCCTTCAGGAGCAAAGACGTCCATCAAGGCCTCCACGGCATCTTTTTCATCTTTTGCAGGAACTTTTTCAGCTTCGACAACTGCTGTAGCAGCAGCTTTCTCCGTGGCTTCAACAGCAGCGGGAGCATCCATCGGCGCCTCTGCAACAGGGGCTACTGGCGCAGTTGCCTCCGGGGAGGCCTGCTCCGTGGTTGCAGCATGCTGTTGAGCCTCGCCCTCTTTCTCGGGGGTCATGGTCATGAAATAGGCAACCACGGCCCAAATCAGGATGACCAGCAAGATGATCATCATCATGGAAACTTTGCTCTCTTTTTGAGCGCTCGGTGCTTCAGCAACAGGGGTTTTTTCTTCTGACATGATTTTTCTCTCCTAGGTCTCTTTTAGCGATAGGGATATCATAACAAGGTGTAGGTTGGTTTTAGGTTTTAAGTTTTAGGTTTTAGGTTTTAGGTTTTAAGTTTTATGTGATATGTGCTTTTATTAACTCAGTGCGAGATCATTGACGCTGTTTCCTAAAACCTAAAACCTAATACTTAAAACCTTACATGTTGCAGCAGGCTGCCAATAGAGGCTGTCCCGATTTCCAGATGTGCATCGATCAACTCCTGGGTGATGGCACCGTCGCCTTTTCCGGCAGCCCAGTTGACCACGATTGCACAGGTGGCGTAACAAAGCCCCTTTTCACTCGCCAGAGCCGCCTCGGGAAGCGCCGTCATACCGACAACATCACAACCATCAGCCTGCATACGATTGATCTCGGCCGCCGTTTCAAGCCGCGGCCCCTGGGTCACGCCATAAACCCCTTCAGTGACGATATCGATGCCCGCGCCGAGTGCTGCATTGATCAGAATTTGACGCAGCTCTGCACAAAAGGGAGTAGTGAAATCAACATGGGAGACCTTGCCATCTTCGCCGTCAAAAAAAGTCTGCTCCCTGCCCCAGCTGTAATCGATGAGTTGATCAGGGATGACCATCGCCTGTGGCGGCTGGGTGATTCCGCCGACAGTGGCAAAGCCAATAATTTGCTCCACCCCCAGCTCTTTCATTGCCCAGATGTTGGCGCGATAATTGATACGGTGCGGAGGGATATTATGGCCGCTGCCATGGCGCGGCAGAAACAGCAACTCAAGATCACCCAGGCGTCCATGCGTCAGTGGAGCAGATGCTTCACCATAGGGTGTATTCACAACTTCACGATGAATTATCTCCAGCTGCTCCATGCTGGTGAATCCGGTGCCGCCGATAATGCCGATTTT
>JAIVTC010000211.1:0-4997 GCA_048629055.1 Candidatus Bathyarchaeota archaeon | reverse complement strand
TGCTGATTTATCCATGATTGTCGTCACCAATGGAGTCAACAATAATCGTTTCTTTACATGCCTGTCATTGACTAAAAAACCCTGCTCTAAGGCAGGGTCAGGGGATATGATTCTGGAGTCCTTGCTCTCAGTCAGGCTTCTTGTAGACACCACGGGAAACAGAAGCAACTTTGCCATTTTTCTTCAGATAAGCAAGAGTTTGACCAAGATTGCCAACTGAGACGCCAATGGCATTGAGTTTTTCGCGAATCGCAGTGGTATCCAGTTCGCCAACTTCGTCAAGCAGTTCAACGATCGCAGCACTTATGCCGGTGCGTCCTTTCCCGGTTGCTGAAGTTGCAGCTACTTTTCCACCAAGCGCCTTGATCCTGGAATTTACTTCATTGATCTCTTTTTTATGCCGGGCTTGCAGTTGCTTACGTTCCTCTCGCAACTCAGCAATTTTTTGCTTGTTCTCCTCAGCGATCCACTTTCGTTCATCAATCTCACGTTGTTTTGCTAATTTGTACAAATCATCAGCAGTCATATTGTTTAAATCCATCTTTTCGTTCTCATTGGTTAGTAGTAAAAGTAGTTGTATTTTGAGTCTCTGGCAAAACTCTCAAAAGCTGTCATTTCAACTGAAAGAAGAAATCTTAGCTTGTTGATAAAAAGGATCTCTCACATTGGTTCGAGATGACAAAATTCACTGTTTACAAGTTTTACAAGAGGCTCTTTTGTGACAACGCAACAAAATATATTACAAAATCAATACGAATGCAAATTGTATATGATTGATTTCAGGGATTTTGTAAATCACAAGCTCACCACATCCTACGATTACACGGATTTATTGAAAACATACTAATCTCCAAAGTCGAGTTTTGATTCTGTATGATGCTTTTCATTTTCAAGAACCTTTGCCAGATCTTCCATGAGGATACTAATGATGACTGATTCGATGGCTTCCAGCAGATCTGGAAAAGCTCTTCCAGACCATGGCAGGCCTTTGGTTTTCAAATACCAACTGGAACCAATCTCTTCAATTGTGTATTTCTCATTAATAATGATTTCATCATTTTCCATACGGGCAGTATCCATTTTCATACTTGATAGCATGCGGTTTACTGTTTCAAAATTATCAAAAAGTTTCACTCGAAGGTTTCCCCGTCTTTTAGGCGTAGAGTAATATTATTGAGCATTCTTCACAATCTGCGCTGAAGCCATGCAATTACTTGCGATATTTGGATCGTTGATATGCGGAATCCATCTGATTGTCAGCATACTCAATCCTCCACATTGTAGTTGAATCCTCTTTTTTCAACTCCTCTTTGCTGATGCCGGCAAGAGACCGCTCTGTGATCTCCTGCAGTCTATCTTTAGCTTCAATGGCAGCCTGGCAATCAGCGTCATCTTCCATCTTGCCTGTGAACGTCAGAGCGGAATGGCACCTGGACGCAGAATTAAAATAAACCTCGATCAGTAAACTGTTGCTGCTAAAGAATGCTTTGATTGCAGTCATGCGCTCTTCTGCAACTCTACGCGCCTTTTCAGCCTGCTTGATGCGCTGCAGTTCCATCTCAGCCTCATCCATGCGTCTCGCTGCTTCAGTTGAGGGATTGCGAACGGCGCTCTTTTCAACTCCATTCTGCCGCTCCTGAGAGACCCTCTGCGTTTCCCTCTGTTGTTTCTCATGGTTCGTCTGGTACATATCCAGGCCGATGAGTGATGCAAGGATCAATGCAATCGGTATGGTGAAGCGCAATGCGATGCGCCAATCATAGATGGCAACCAGCGCCAGAGTGATGCCGATGATGAATATAAGTGCTGTCATGATCATGTTGCTTCTCCTGCATTGCACTGCCAGGTACTGCAAATTTGCGGAGAATTATTCCACATAACGAAATGCACTATCCTCGAGTTTTTGAACTCCATGTTTCCCTCCGTTCCAGTAATAAGCGACGAGTGATCCACCTTTTCCTGCAGAGTAATCCAGGCAAGCCAGGTTGTTGCGAATTACACGGGGCTTTCCCGATAACCAGTAGTGACCAAAAAAGATTGGTGGCGCATCTTCGGGGTAAATCGAGTCATTGTCCACTGATTCTATTCTGGTCCCTGGCAGTATCACGTCATCGGGAACCATGCCAATATCCCTGTATGTACAATGTTTTGTTGTTTCCCACCATTTGATGCGGATGTTGCGGCGTACATTTTCGTCTTTGTCCACGAAGGTCTCACCCTCGGGAAGAGGGATTTCAGGGCCTTTCAGCAGCACTTCAATATCCTCATAGGGCTGACTCTCTTTCTGTGCTGCATTTACAATGTATTCATCTGTTAATTCTGGTTGTGTGCGGTCAATGATTTTCTGATTCCAACAGGCGTGAACAGCTCGAAACAGGACATTACCATCTACCTGGTCTTTGACTTCCAGGTAGAGAGGCAGCTTTTTAAACCACGCAATGACCTTTTGAGTCTCCTCCTCTTTCACAGCATACTCTTTTAGAAATGCTTTATGCTGGCGGGTGTTCTTGTCACTGTGAGGACGCAGCGGATCGGCTGTTTCAGGGTGTTGAGTGTGATAGCAGATCGCATTGAACTCGTGGTTTCCCATAACGGCGAGTGCATGACCCTGATCCACCATGCTGCGGACAATTTCAAGAACCTGTCGATGCTGGCTGCCTCTGTCAATAAAGTCACCCAGAAAAACAACTTTGGCATTGCTGTGCCGATAAACACCGCTGGAATTTTCATAACCAAGATGTAGCAACAGTTCTTCGAGTTTATCCGCGTGTCCGTGAATATCTCCAATAATGTGATAGTTATTCAATAGTCACTCTCCCGGGAAACAGTCCCGCTTGCCGTAGAAAATGGACGAGTTGATCGCCATGCTCCTCTATCTTGTCAACCGAGTCATGGCCTGCATCATCGACCAGCAGCAACTCTATATCAGCTGCACGAGAGAGGGCTTCGGCATCCGAAACGGGTACAGTGTTGTCTGCCATGCCATGCACCAGCAGCACCGGGCATCTGATCTTGCCCAGGGTATTCACAGGAGCAATCTGCTCGAAACGATGCCCTATGACCCATTCCACATAGCGCAGGATCCAGTTTAGCAGCGGCGGAGGGAGGTGCAAGCGTTCAAGATAACGGCGCATCATCCACTCCGGGTGGGCGAAAGCAGAGATGCTGATGACTGCGGATAGATCGTCGCGCCGTGATGCCTCCAGCAGCACGGCGCCTGCTCCCACGGAGTGGCCCAGCAGTACAATTTTCCGGGACGGATTGTCGAAGCGTGACTTTATCCACTCAACCGCGCAGCCAGCATCCTCGGCAAAACGAGGCAGAGAGGAGAAGCTGTCCGAATCACTGCCGCCATGGTTTCTGGAATCCACCAGCAGCACGTTCATTCCCGCCTTCAGGAAAGGGCGGGCGAGCGGCAGCATCAGCTCCGCATTCCCGCCCCATCCATGCAGTATGATGATCACGGGAGCTTGCGGGGTAGTGGGCAGCAACCAGGCAAACAACCGCTTCCCCCGAACTGTTGGTATATTCACGCAAATGAAGTCAATTCCAAGGTCTGACGGCGTGCCGCTCTCTATATTGCGCGGCGGGCGAAAACCAAGATGGATTGCCAGCAGCAGGAGTATTATGAAACCGGGAAGAATGAGGAGTAGCCAATACATCGTTACTGCTTTGCGTTGTCTGAGAGTTACGGATTATTATATCTTTAGAGCCTCTTGCAAAACTCGTAAATAGTGAATTATGTCATCTCGAACGCATGTGAGAGATCTTATTTATCAATAAGCAAAGATTTCTCCTTCCAGTCGAAATGACAACTTAACGGGATTTTGCAAGAGGCTCCGAGAGTTACCGATTATTGTATCTTTAAGCGAGATTCACATTATGTCCAACAACACCATCGTCTATGCCGATGAACGACTCGCCAGCTACAACTTCGGTGAAGAGCATCCTTTCGGTCCCGCGCGCTACCGCACCTTTTATGATGAATTCATCGCTCGCGGGCTGGATCAGAAGTGCGTTATCGGCAAGGCGGTTGCTGCAGACCGCTCTTCCATTGAGTTGTTTCACACAACGGCTTATGTCGAGCGTGTCATCGAGGCGTCGCGAACCGGCGCAGGCTATCTGGACCAGGGCGACACGCCGGCAGTCAAGGGTATCTACGAGGCGGCGGCGCTGGTGGTTGGCAGCGTGCTGGACGGCGTGGATAAGCTGGTAAAGGGAGAGCGCCAGCGCGCCTTCGTCCCCATCGCAGGCCTGCACCATGCAAGCCGGGATTCAGCAGCGGGTTTCTGCGTCTTCAATGACTGCGGCATCGCCATCGAGGCGCTGCGCAGTCGCTACAACATCCGGCGCGTCGCCTATGTCGACATCGATGCCCACCATGGCAACGGCGTCTTCTACGCCTTCGAAGAGGATCCGGATCTGATCTTCGCCGACCTGCACGAGGATGGCCGCTTTCTCTACCCCGGCAGCGGTGCAGCCGACGAAACCGGCAAGGGCATTGCGACGGGAACAAAGCTGAACATCCCCATGCGTCCCGGCGCCGATGATGCGGATTTTTATGCTGCCTGGGAGAGGGTAGAGACTCACCTGGCACGGGCCGAACCGGAGTTTATTATTTTTCACTGCGGTGCCGACAGCATCAGGGGAGACCCCATTACCGATATGTCCTACTCAGCTAGGGCGCATCGTCATGCAGCCATCCGTCTGTGCAAACTGGCAGACCGCTCTGCAGGCGGACGCCTGCTGGCGCTGGGCGGAGGCGGATATAATCTGGACAATATCGCCGCCGGCTGGAACGCCGTGGTCGAGGCGCTGCTGGCGTAGATCAACAGGAAAAATGCAGTCCAACAATACACAAACTTGTGGTTGTGGTCAGGGGGATGCAGGCAATAAACTTGCAACTTGTCAAAAACAAGCAAACTCATTCCCGTAATAATTTCTTCACGCGCCTGTCATTAAATTGTCATCTTTATCTTCAATAATTCGCTTCTCTT
>JAIVTC010000210.1:0-5669 GCA_048629055.1 Candidatus Bathyarchaeota archaeon | reverse complement strand
GTGACTTCCACACCGATGATCTCGGGTTCGACCGGCAGTTCCCGCCCACTGCGATCCACTAGTGTTACAAGTGTGACCGAACTGGGGCGCCCGTAGTCGAAGATTTCATTGAGTGCGGCGCGAATAGTCCTTCCGGTATGCAGCACGTCATCGACCAGAACGATGTGGCAATCATCCACGTCGAAGCTGATTTGTGACGGGCGAACTTCCGGGTTTAGTCCGATCCGGCTGAAGTCATCCCGGTAGAAGGAGATGTCGATGATGCCGAGAGGCGGTTCGATGTGCAGCAGTTGATGCAGTCGCTGCGCCACCCAGATGCCGCCGGTATGAATGCCGATCATGGCAACATCTTCACGCGCCCTGTTTTCAAGGTAAAGCGAGAGTTTTGTGGCCATGCCGTCGATCACGCTGATGATGGCGTCGTGCCCCATAAAGAAGTGCGTTTGTTGTGTCATCTCCTTAACCATGTTTCCAGAATGAGTGTTGCCGACATGGCATCCAGTCTGCCGTCACGTTTATCCTGGGTATGCAGGATAGAGGCAGCCTCACGCGTTGTCAGGCGTTCGTCGATCATGTGCACCGGCAGGTGGTAACGGCCATGCAGTTGGCGGGCAAAGCGCTTTGCCTTGCCGGCGACTTCTGATTCAGTGTCATCCAGATTAAAGGGCAAGCCAACCACCAGTTCCATTGGCCGCCACTCGGCAATCAACCGGGTGACGCCGTCCCAATCCGGTTTGTGGTCCCTGGAGAGCAGGGACGTCAATGGTGTGGCGCTCTGCAACAGTGTCTGGCCGACGGCGACGCCGATGCGTTTTGTCCCATAGTCAAAACCCAGCAGAGTGATGTTTGCGTTGTTGTCAGAGGGCTTTGCTGAATGTTGTCCGGGGGTCATTCACGCATGGCCTGTCTCGGTGCTGAGCAGCGACAGATCGACACCCAGATCGCTGGCCGCGGCCTGCCAGCGTTGTGCTGCCGGTAGATCAAAAATAATGCTGTTGTCTGCGGGTCCGCTCAGCCATGCGTTAGCAGCAAGCTCCTGCTCGAGTTGTCCGGGGGACCAGCCTGCGTAACCCAGCGCGAGGAGTCTTTTCTCAGGTCCTTCGCCGCGTGCGATCGCTTGCAGGATATCACGCGAGGTGGTGATGCTGATACCCTCTTTGACAACCAGTGTCGAATCCCATCTGGATGTGCTCTCATGCAGCACAAAGCCCCTGTCGCTGCTGACAGGCCCGCCAAGATAGATGGTGCTGTTTTCCAGCCTGGATATGGGGTGTTCGATATCCAGTTGTTGGAGGATCTCCGACATGGGAATATCCAGCGGTGAATTGATGATGATACCCATGGCGCCATGCTCACTGGTATGTTCACAGATGTATGCCACTGCTTTTTCAAAATTCGGGTCATGCAATCCCGGCATGGCGATCAAAAAGTGATTGGTCAGATTTGTATAGTTCATTGGTTTCAATGCGTCTCGCGAAGGGTATTCACTTTTAGGCCTGATCCATGTGCATCCTTCTGAAAACGCCATGTACGAATAATATCCAGTATATCGGTTTTCTCCCTGATGCTGTCAGGAAATGGCGGAAATGGCGCGGCCAATCGTGCAATACTCAGCGCTGATTCATTGATCTGTGACGATTTCGAGGGTTTCAGCAAGCGGATTTTTTCGACGCTGCCATCGTATCTGACAGCAATATGGACAACCACGCTGCCATCGGCTCCTACAGGGTAGTTGAGGTTTCCAACACCTTCTATCTTGCGGCGCCAGCGCTCCATGTAGGCGGCATAGAGGTGTTCACTGGTTGCTGCTGCGATTGTTTTGCGACGACCGGATTTTGCAAAAGCCTCTGTTTTGTCATCAAGCTCGGCTTCCAGCAGGTGAATCTCCTGCGACAGATTGGCAAGTAATTCGGAGGGAGATGATTGTTCACCCGACGGGCTGTTGTCGGTGAATGTCTCACTGATGCTGAAAGCAGAGGTTCTGGTGATCGTGAGTCGTGGTATGCCGGCATCCGGCTGCTGTTCGGCTGCCTGCCGGGAGGGAGAGAATTCAGAACGGTTGACATCATCGGTGTGTATGTCGATGTTGCCTTCAAGTTCAGAGCTAAGCGTAGGCTTGAATGCTTCGTCAAGATTGCCGCCGCCGGACTGATTTGCCTGCGCGTAAAAATCGGCGTTCTCCGGTTTTTCAGGATCTGATTGCGTGGCGACAGTCACCTCCAGTGATTGCAGGCGTGAGCTGCTGCTCTCCTGTGGCGATTCAAAGTCGATAGCCAGGATAACTATGCTATGAATCGCCAGCGCCAGGATCAGCGTGTTCGCAAGTGTGAGGTTAATGTCCGGCGGCCAGTATCTGCTCATCTGCGCAGGGTGGAGATCTCAATATCGGGATTGATTTGTGTGAAATCAAGACGCTCATGCAGGCTTGCAGTGAGGTGGATTTTACCCGTGTTATCGATGAGAAGAACATCATCGACACCCATCTCCATAGCTGTCTGCTGCCATAGCTGCGGGCCCGCGACATAAATTGCCTGTGCCGCAGCACTGGCAAGCGTGGCATCCCGATGGAGTACTGTGACGGAAGTGGTATGCTCGACCGGAGCATGGGTTGCAGGATCATAGACCGGATAGTTGAGGGGGATGCTGGCGATGGATTGTGCACGGTAACTGCCAAGCGTCATGACAGATTCTCCCTGCGCGATATTGATGGTTGCCAGCACGCCGGTGTTGTCACCTCTCGGGATTCCAATATTCCAGGCTTCTCCCGAACGCGTGCCAATCGCCTTGAAATCACCGCCAAGGTTGATAATGGCGTTGTAGATGCCGTTCTCCTTCAGCGATTTTGCAAACATCTCCAGGCTGTATCCCTTGCCGAGCAGGCCAAAATCGAACATCACGTTGGGGTTGTCAGTCTGCAGTCTGAAGTCATCAATGTTGACATCTGACGAGCGTGGCGGAGGCTGCAGGGATTCGCCTGACGCAGCTTCGCCCTCATGGCTGCTGTAATACCCCCAGGAGTGCAGATATTTTCCTCTTGCTGCATCATATTTGCCGTTGCTGAGCTGCGCATATTTCTGGCTCAGTCTGATCATGGGGATGATGGAAGGCGGAGCGGAAAACTGCCTGCCGCTGGCGAGCAGCGTGTTGGTGCGCCGCAGTGTTCCACTCCGCTGGGGATTCCAGTACTTCTCAATATAGAGACTATCCTCTTTGAGCTGTGAAAAAATACGCAGCGCCCTGGCTTTCGAGGTGCTGGTGATTGCAATATGGATGCGTTCACCGGCAATTGCAAAAGTGGTGGAGTAGACCGGGTCATTTTTTGTGCAGGCCGGTAGCCACAGGAGGCTTGATGCCATCAGGAGTGGTGTAATATATCGTCTGATTTTAAACATTATTTTCAATATAATCAAAGAGTTGATTGCTTATATTCAAGTTGAATTGAGAGTCGAGTTCGCGGATGCATGTTGGACTGGTGATGTTGATTTCAGTGAGGTAATCACCGATGACATCAAGCCCTGCAAAAAGGATTTTGTTGCTCTTCAACCAGGGTCCGATTTCAGCAGCGATCCACTTGTCATGTTCGGAGAGCGGCTGTCCCTTTCCCGTGCCTCCGGCTGCAAGATTGCCGCGGAACTCCCCCTCACGGGGAATGCGCGCCAGCGAATAGGGAACGGGGTCGCCGTTGACCATCAGGATGCGTTTATCGCCAGCGCTGATCTCGGGGATAAATCGCTGCGCCATGACATAGAGGGTGCCGCGTTCGGTGACCGTCTCCAGGATGACATTGAGATTGAGATCATCTGCATTGGCGCGAAAAATTGAGTCGCCGCCCATGCTGTCCACGGGTTTGACAACGGCTTGCTGCTCGGCATGGATAAAATTTTGTAGTCGCTGCATATCGCGTGTCACGATGGAGGGCACGCAGCATTGCGGAAAAAGCGCTGTGGCCAGCTTCTCGTTATAATCACGCAATGCGGCAGGGGGGTTGACGATCAATGTTCCGTGACGCTCTGCTGCTTCAAGCAGGTAGGTGGTGATGATGTATGTCAGATCGAAGGGGGGGTCCTTGCGCATCATGATGACATCCAGCTCATCCATGGGGCGCTCGCGGCTTTCAGTGATCTCAAACCAGTTGTCCGGATTGTCTGTGACGACGATGCGGTGCTGCCTGGCCCATGCCCTGTCACTCTGCAGCCACAGATCCGAGAGTTCCATATACCAGAGTTGATGCCCGCGCCGTTGCGCTTCCAGCATCATGGC
Organism: Candidatus Bathyarchaeota archaeon; assembly: GCA_048629055.1. Taxonomy (GTDB): domain Bacteria; phylum Pseudomonadota; class Gammaproteobacteria; order Chromatiales; family Chromatiaceae; genus Sva-25. The sequence goes on along the minus strand of JAIVTC010000210.1, from coordinate 1,409 downwards.
AAAGGTGCTGTCCTTGTGAATCTTGATCTTGTCTACAGGGTCCATAACGAACCCGACGGATAATGACTTCATTTATCGATTGAATCTTCTGTGACAGAATGTACTATTGTGCCACAACAAGCATGGAGTTTCTCCTGTGCGATCGATTTACTCCATATCCATCAACATATCATTTATGTAACTATTCAGTACATACGAGATCGTCACTGCTATCAGGCATATCTTCCGGAAAATGCCGTAAATACATCCCTGTAGGCTCGCGTCGGCATCCATGCCTCCGACGTTTCCTCCAGATACACCCAATAGCAGTGACTTATTTGCTAGTTTTAGAAGATACTGAATAGTTACTCATTTATTACGAAGGCGGTGTCAGGTCATGAGAACAAAACAGGATTCAAGCACATCATTCCGCGCACTCTCCGTGCTTCTTGTTATTCTGTTGCTGGCGATCCTGGTGGTGTCCATCCTTCTTGTTGCGAGTGAACATGTGCATTTTGCTGCGATGTTGTATGACAGCGTTGATGTGCTCCCGGATGATGCCGGTGCTGCCCGGGTTCAGGCGGGCCTCCGACTGCTGTTTCTGTTGGGCATTGTCGCACTACCGGTGGCGGTCATACTGATCGGCATCATCTCCCGTGGTGCCAGCATGCGTGAATATCAGTACGCTGCTGAGCTTGAGCAGCGGCAAACAGAAATTCATCAGCTGCGTGGTGCGGCAAATACGCTTATTGAGACGCAGCGTACCCGGACGGTGGTGATTGACAAGGCGAACGAACATATTAATGCGGCAGCAAAAACCTGTCGAGAGGTCTCGCAGCGACTGCTGGACGGGAGCCGCTTTGAGACCGCGCATCTGCTTGCCGCCGGCAGCAGCATCGCCGAGGCGGCAACTGTGATGGATGAGATGGCAGAGCATGCGCAGGAGTCTGCGGCAGTTGCGAGAGAGTCAATGCAGATGACTGCCGATGAAACAAACATGCAGCAGGCCTTCTACTATCTCGCTGATTTGTCACGGCGTATGGCGCAAGTCTCGCAACGGCAATCCGGTTCCGTTGCAGGTGTAAGCAAGTCGATTGAATCGATCAGCGAAATTTCAAGCAGAAACGCTGACAGCGCCGCTGTTCTAAGCTCACTAGCGGATGATTTAACAAAGTATGCAGTAAAAAACAAAGTTGGCAGTATTCAGTAGGCAGTTAGCAGCAAGACAAGAAAGGAATGTTTGCAGTCGTCAGAGCCTCTTGCAAAACCCCGTCATTCCGGCATTATTTTAGCCGGAATCCATTTCTTTGATTTGTAAGTGCTTGATTCTATGAATTCCCGCCTTCGTGGGAATGACGTATTATTGAGTTTTGCAAGAGCCTCATCAGTCATCAGTTTGCGTTTCTTGTTCCATGTTTTTACTGCAAACT
>JAIVTC010000209.1:0-7780 GCA_048629055.1 Candidatus Bathyarchaeota archaeon | reverse complement strand
CTTTGGTAATAAACACCGGCGCCAATGACGGCCACTCCGGCAACAATACGGATCACACGGTCAATCGAACCTACATTTTTCATTATCTATCTCCTGTTGAGTACAGAAAAATAGTAACAAAATAGAGAGTCCGCTTCTGTGACCGGAGTTACACAAAGCGAGAAAATATGAGATTGCTCTCGTTCTCACCGTCCGCAGTAGGAATGCGTAAAAGAAGTGAACCACTGAACACACGGACAACACGGAATTATTTTGTTTTTTCTTCCGTGTGTTCCATGTGGTCCGTGGTAAAAAAGAGACTCTACGCTGATCCTGTATTACTCCTCCAGGTACTTGGACAACCGCTTGGCAGGGATGTAACCGGGAAGCAGCTGACCATCTTCGGTGATGATTGCCGGGGTTCCGGTCACGCCCACCTGCTGGCCCAGATCAAAATGCTTCTGAATCGGGTTATCGCAGGTTTTCTTACCCACATCACCGCCGGATTTTGCAGTCGTCATCGCCTTCTGCTGATCATCGGAACAATAGACGGAAATTGCCTTGTCACCCGAGGGACTCTTCACCCCGGCGCGGGGGAAAAAGAGATATTGAACACGAATCCCCTCGGCATTGTACTGATCCATCTCCTTGTGGAGTTTTGCACAGTAGGGACAATCGATGTCGGTAAACACAGTCACCGTGTGTTTGGCATCCTTGTCGCCAAAGGAGATCATCTCCTTTTCATCCACAGCATCCATCAACTTCTTGCGAGTGGCGTTGCGGCGCTGCTCCGTGAGATTGACCATCTCTTTTTCAATGTTGTAGATATCACCCTGGAAGAGGTGCTTTCCATCCTCGGAGATATAGAGAATTTCACCGCTAACGTCCACCTCCCTGATTCCGGGGATGCCGATATCATTCACGGCAGTAATATTCGCCTGGGGAAGCATCTTTGCCAGCTTGGCTTTGAGCTGGTCATTGCTTATCGCATCCGCTGCAAAGAGAGATCCTGACGACGCGGCCAATAGAGCAGCGCAGACAACGACTGAAAATCGTTTCATAGTAATTTTTCCAATTGGTAGTTTAGGGAAGTAAAATCTAGAGACCCCTTAACAGGGGTTTTCTTTCAGCGGATTATGTCATACCCCGGCAATTTCTCAAACAACCCTTCGGAGGAGAGTAGGAAATTGCCACGGACGGATCCTCCATGTATCCGGCTCTTTTTTACCACAGATGCACACAGATAAACACAGATAGCAACTTCTCAATAATTCCTGAAAAGCAAATCCTAACCCGGCACGGAGTTACTGAGAAATTGTCGCAGATCAAGAGAGGTCATAATATCTGTGTGTATCTGTGTGCATCTGTGGTTAATTTATTTTCCTACGCTCTAGGATGATGCTTCTGGTAGAGAGATTCGAGGCGTTCCTTCGCCACGTGGGTGTAGATCTGCGTGGTTGAGAGGTCGCTGTGCCCCAGCAGCATCTGCACAACCCGCAGATCCGCGCCATGATTCACCAGGTGGGTGGCAAAAGCATGGCGCAGGGTATGCGGTGAGATATGCGTATGAATCCCTGCCCGCAGCGCATGCGCCTTGATGCGGTACCAGAACGCCTGCCGGGTCATACCGCTGCCACGGCGCGTCGGAAAAAGATCATCACAGACTTTCCCCCTGAGCAGATCCTGGCGGGGACCGGATATGAATCGCTGCAGCCACTCCAGCGCCTCTTCACCCAACGGCACCAGGCGCTCCTTGTTGCCTTTGCCCGTCACCCTGACGACCCCCTGGTTGAGACTCACCTGTTCCGGACGCAACCTGATCAGCTCCGACACCCGCAGACCGGTGGCATAAAGCACCTCGAACATGGCGCGATCACGAAATCCTTCCGCTGTCGAAAGATCGGGAGCCGCAAGCAACTCCTCGATCTGCTGCTCGGTCAGTGATTTGGGAAGAGGACGCCCCTGCCTGGGCATCTCGATCTGCAGGGTCGGATCAGCCTGGACCAGTCCCTCCCTGGTTGTCCATTGATAGAACTGGCGCGCCGAAGAGAGCAGTCTTGCAGAGGAACGGCTGCTGTTGCCCGCCTCGGAAAGCATGGCAAGAAAACCCAGCAGGTCGGCGCGGCTTGCATGCAGCAGTGAAGTGCTGCAACTTGAATGCATCCACTTCGACAATTTCCGCAGATCACTCTGGTAGGCATCAAGCGTGTTTTGGCTCAATCCCCGTTCCATCCACAACGCATCTGCAAACCGCTCAATGACGGCAACATCCTCTTTCAAAGCTCGACTCCTTCATGATGCAGCAGCCAGCGTTTGATATCGCTCATAGCGCCCGCGGTGTCACCGGCGAATCCACCCAACCCGGAAGCAGCAACGACGCGATGACAGGGAACGACGATGGGTGAGGGATTGCGGCGGCAAGCCTGGCCAACTGCGCGCGCAGAACTCTTCAATTGAGCCGCAAGTTCGCCATAGGTCACAACATCACCAGCGGGGATTGCCAACAGGCTGAGCCAGACACGCTGTTGAAACGCCGTACCCGACGGCTTTAGAGGCGTATCGGCAGACCACCGGCCCGTTTCAAAATAGTGCTGCAGGAAATCAACCGTCTCGGCGCCTACCCGACTTCCCGCTCTACGTTCTGCAGTTGATGAGAGATTGAGATCGATCTGCGTCACCGCATCACCCTCGGTGCGGATACCAATGAGACCGACAGGCGTCGAGATAATTGCATCATATTCAGGCATGAAAAATAATCATCCAGGTTTCAAATCAGACCATACGGATCCGGGAGTGGGACTTTAGTCCCGCATAAATCAGGCGAGGCTAAAGCCTCACTCCCCGATTAAATTAATCGTAACTATTCCGCATATGAGGGAGCGTCGCTGTTATCGGGTACATCTACCGGAAAACGCCGTAAATACATCCCTGTAGGCTCGTGTCGGCATCCATGCCTCCAACGTTTCCTTTAGATATACCCGATAGCAGCGACTTATTAGCTCATATAGCACAATGCTGAATAGTCACAATTAATCAAGCCTCAGTTCATCCCGGGTTGCAATTGGCGTCGGCAGCCGCTGCACTACCCACCACGAAGAGGCGATAAATGTAAACAGGGTCGCAAACTGTATCAGATATCCGGTCTCATGGCTGATACTGCCGGAATCCATCGCCACAACTGAAATCAATAGAGAAAACTCGCTCATCTGCCCGAGACGGATTCCGATCGATGTTGAACGTTCTTCGGACTCACCGATGCGCAGCAGCAGCCAGCGAAACACAGGTGGCTTGAGTAACAGGGTAACTGCGCATAACACCAGTGCCGGCACAATCACCGGGGCTGACATCCCCAGATCCATACGGGCGCCAAGCGAGAAAAAAAACAGGATCAGGAAAAAATCCCTTAATGGTTTCAGACTTTCGGAGATAAACAGCGCCACGGGCGCCGATGCCAGGGAGACACCGCCAATAAAAGCACCGATTTCAGCAGAGAGCCCCAGCCAGCTTGCCAGTTGCGCCATACCAAGACACCAGCCGATAGCAACAAGAAAGATAAATTCCCGAATCTTGTCGAAACGGCGCATCAGGGGGATCAGCAGAAATTTTGTCATCAGCCATGTAAAGAGTACGAACAACGGCAACTTCAGAAGCAGCAACACTGGCTCCAGCCATCCCGCACCAGCATCGCCTGAGCTCTCACCAGCACCTTTCACCAGCACCAGCAACACCATCGCCAGCAAATCCTGCAACAGCAGGATCGAGATCACTACCTCGCCCGTTCGTTGATGGTGCAGGATTGATGTCGGCAGCAGTTTTAGTCCAATAATGGTGCTGGAAAAACTCATCACAACCCCCACCAGAATCGCTTCCATGAAGGGAGTGCCAAATAACAGCGCGACAGTGAATCCGGCCAGCGCGAAGATCAGTGAACTGGCAATAGTCACCAGGGTCGTCTTTTTCACCATCTGCAGTAGATCGACAGGATTCAGACTGAGACCCAGCAGGAACAACAGGAAGATGATGCCAATATGGGCAATCTGCTTGATGACCTCGGGATTGCCCACTATTGCGAATACTGACGGGCCAAGCAAAATTCCGAGCAGCACATAAGCAACCAGCAGCGACTGACGCGCGAACAGCGCCACTGCCGCAATCACGGCGGCACCGGTGAAGATCAGAAAAAAAGTAAAAAGAATTGGATCTTGCAGCATTGTGGACTCAGTGATAGAGCTGTATCTCCTGCACTCCTCGTTGCCTCTCTCCCGCGTGGCCAGCATGCTGTCATTTCGACCGCCGGGGGAAATCCTAAAGGATCCAAATGTATGAGCAGGTTCAAGATTTCTCCCTGCGGTCGAAATAACACAGGACCCTGTATGTTCTCATGCAATAAATGAAATTTCCGAAAAATTACCTATCGTGTCTAATAATAGACTGATTTTTCATGGATTTCTAACAAAATGCGTGCGTTCCGGCGATTTGAATAATCAAGAAAATATCATTCACACCTTGTCGAATGAAGATGTTTCTGATATACCTAGCGCGCTTAATAAAGAACTCATTACATATCCGGGAGGACTTCGATGTCCGCAAAGAAAAAAGCTGCGGCAAAAAAGAAGGTCAGCAAGGCAACCGCAAAGAAGAAAGTCGCAGTAAAAAAGAAGGCAGCCACCAAAAAGAGAGCTGTTGCAAAAAAAGCAACCACGAAAAAGCGCGCCGCCAGACAATCACCTGCCCATACAGGTGCAAATGGCTCGTTTGATTTCGAGCCGTACAAAGAGAAGCGTGGTGAAGAGTATATGAATGAAAGGCAGGAAGCCCATTTTCGTTCGATATTGTCTGCGTGGAGACAGGAGTTGATGGAAGAGGTTGATCGTACAATGCACCATATGCGCGACGATGCTTCCAATTTCCCTGATCCCAATGACCGGGCGACCCAGGAATCGGAATTCAGTCTCGAACTGCGCACCCGTGACCGCGAACGTAAACTGATCAAGAAGATCAGCCAGACCATCGATCGTCTTGATGATCATGATTACGGATGGTGCGACTCTTGTGGAGTAGAGGTCGGTATTCGCCGCCTCGAAGCACGCCCGACAGCCACGCTCTGTATAGATTGCAAGACCATTCAGGAGCAAAAAGAGAAACAGATGGCATAATTCATCTTCGGGCCGGGAAACTTCATTTCCCGGCTCACTCTCCCGATGCACTATCGCGGTCGCTTCGCGCCCTCCCCCACAGGCCCGCTTCATTTTGGCTCGGTTGTTGCTGCGCTCGCCAGTTATCTGGACGCCCGACATCACCAGGGCGAGTGGCTGGTTCGCATTGAAGATATCGACACACTGCGGGAACGTCCGGGTAGTGCTGCACAAATTCTCTCGACCCTTGAACATTTTGGCATGCAGTGGGATGGAGAGGTCGTCTACCAATCGCAACGTCGGCAGATCTACCAGCAGGCGCTTGAAGAGTTGCATGCCAGCGGACTCCTCTATGGCTGCAACTGCAGCCGCAAGCGGATTGCTGCAATTGCCACAACTGGCATCGAGGGATTTATCTATCCAGGCAGCTGCCGTGACCTCAACATCAGTCAAACAACTTCACACTCTTTACGACTGCGTACAAATAACCTGGCCGTCGGTTTCGATGATTGTATTCAGGGCGCAATCACGCAACGGATCGAATCCGAAATCGGCGACTTTATCATCCGTCGCGGCGATGGCATCATCTCCTATCAGCTTGCTGTCGTCGTCGATGACCATGCGCAGGGGATAACTGATATTGTACGCGGGGAAGATCTGCTACTCTCGACGCCCCGTCAGAATTATCTTCAACAACTGCTGAAGATACACCGACCAACCTACATGCATCTCCCGCTGGTGACGAATGCCGACGGCAGCAAACTCAGCAAAAGCAGTGCTGCCTGGCCAGTCGATCTCAACAACCCCGTCAAAACACTCAACCAGGCACTCCGCTTTCTCGGTCAGCAACAGGTCCGGGCTGACAGCGTCGAGGAGTTCTGGCCCAGGGCCATCCTTCAATGGAATATAGGGGCTATCAAAGGAGCAATGAACCACAGATAAACACGGATACACACAGATATTTTGGCCTTCATTAATCTGTGTTTATCTGTGTGCATCCGTGGTTAAAACAGAACCGTAGGATGCAATAAGGGATGAGGCATTGCACCAGCATCGAGGACAATTCACGGATATTAGCGCCATACAGAATGACTGATTGATTTTGTTCTTGCTTTGTTCCATACTTGCTGGCAAGAGAACAAATAGAGAATATCTGTGTCGATCAACCTTACACGCCGCCAGCAGGAGATCTACGAATTCCTGCTGGACAACGAGCTTGATTTCAAGCACCCGCCCACACTTGCAGAACTCTGCAGCGCCATGAAGCTCAGCTCACGGGGTTCCATGCATAAACAGATCAGTGCGCTGATCGATGCCGGACTGGTAGAGCCGATGCAGCAGAAGAAAAGAGGCATTCGACTATGCCATGCCGAGCCTAACTTCCCTGCTGAAGATCTCGACCAGCTGCCGATGCTCGGATATATTGCCGCCGGCCAGCCGATTGAAGCAATCAACACGCCTGACTCCATCGGCATCCCCTCCTGGCTGCACAGTTCAAAGCCCTGTTACGTCCTTGGCATCAAAGGAGACTCGATGATTGAAGCCGGTATATTAGATGGTGACAGGGTGATTATTGAGCAGCAGGATCATGCACATAACGGCGACATCGTCGTGGCGCTGATCGATGGCTCAGAAGCGACCCTGAAGCGGCTGCAGCAAACACCCCTGGAGATCATACTGCACCCGGCGAATGCCGCAATGGAAGCACAACACTACTCTCACGAACAGGTGCAGATTCAGGGAGTGCTCATTGGCCAGATGCGGAAATATCACTGACCGATCTATTCCCGCACAGGCTTCCCGAAATTTTCTGATTCAGTGATCTGATTCAACACGGCATCAGCGGCTTTTTCAGCAGCATTCTGCTGCAGTTGCCTGTGTATCTCCAGATATCGCTGCTGAATCTCTTCAATCCGGCGCCGGTCAGTCATGAGGTGCAGCAGCGCCGGAGCGATCTTCTCAGCCGTGCATTGATGCTGGATGAACTCAGGAGCAAGTCCTTCCCCGGCAAGCAAATTTGCCATGGCAATATACTTTACCTTGATGCGCCGAAACAGTGTCAACAGACGATAAGTGATCGCATTGACACGATAACCGACCACCATCGGCTTTTTATACAGCAGTGCCTGCAGTGTAGCTGTGCCTGATGCTGTCAACACCGCATCTGCTGCCTCGAGGACCAGATCCGCCTGTTTATCGATCAGGGTACAGTCAAGATCAGGTGCAACCAACTGACGCTGCTGCTCAAACAATTCGTGAATACGACTGTTCACAATCGGCACGATAACCATGAGATGCGGGATCTGCTGCGCAAGCACTGCAGCTGCTTCAAGGAACGGCTTTGAGAGGCGTTTGATCTCACCGACGCGACTGCCTGGAAGCAGCGCCAGCAGCGGCACATCAGCAGGAACCCCAAGCGCCGCTCTAGCGCTTGCGGGATCGGGATTCAACGGAACCTGGTCAGCCAGCGGATGACCCACATAGAGGCTCGGCACATGGTGGCTGAGTAGAAACTCCTGCTCAAAAGGGAATATGCTGAGCACCAGGCTCAACGCCTCGCGCAGAATTTTGACCCTCCCCTGTTTCCACGCCCACACGGTCGGCGCCACGTACTGAACCGTAGGAATTCCAGCCGCCTTCATCTTCTTTGCCAGCCCCAGGTTAAA
>JAIVTC010000208.1:0-3859 GCA_048629055.1 Candidatus Bathyarchaeota archaeon | reverse complement strand
GAGCTGAGTCAGAAAATCGCTCCGGCAACTGAAAACGGGCTCTATCTCGTACCCCGTGTCATCGAATGAAGTCGTCTTGACCAACTGCCTTTAATCGTAGTGAGACCAGGTCTCAGACTGACAAGGCTTGCAAATAACATTTTCTCTCGCACAGCTTCCGCGTCTGCCGTACACGGATGCACAAATGCCGTGAGCGCAGGGATGCGCAGGAACGGCCTGCTCACGCCCCTCACCTACATCCGTGTAGGCGAAGACGCAAAGCCCGCCAAGATGAACCTTTGCGGTCTTGGCGCCTTGGCGAGAGATTAAGAGGGTTTTCATGCCTTGTCAGTTTATGACTTGGTCTCGCTAGTCAATAGAATTTCCGGAATTTCCCAATCATGCACAACAAAAGCATTACACAGCTGGCAGAAGGACTGCGCGCCAGAGACTTCAGCAGTGTGGAGTTGACCCGTCATTATTTGCAGCGCATCAGGCAACTCGATGAAGGCCTCAATAGTTTCATCACTATTACTGAAGAGCAGGCGCTGGCCCAGGCTGAAGCGGCCGATCAACAACTGGCTGCGGGGGAGGGCGGCGTACTGACAGGTATTCCTATTGCGCACAAGGATATCTTCTGTACACAGGGAGTCAGGACCAGCTGCGGCTCCCGCATGCTGGATAATTTTATCTCCCCCTATGATGCGACCGTGGTGGAGCGCCTGGCCGGCGCGGGCGTGGTGATGCTGGGCAAGACCAATATGGATGAGTTCGCCATGGGCTCCTCCAATGAAACCAGCTTCTATGGCCCGGTCAGAAATCCATGGAATCGTGACAAAGTGCCGGGAGGCTCTTCCGGCGGCTCGGCTGCAGCCATGGCCGCGCGCCTGTGCGCTGCTGCGACAGGAACGGATACGGGTGGCTCGATCCGCCAGCCAGCCGCACTTTGCGGCATCACCGGCATCAAACCGACCTATGGGCGTGTTTCGCGCTACGGCATGATCGCTTTTGCCTCCAGCCTCGATCAGGCTGGGCCGATGGCCGCCAGCGCCGAAGATGCGGCATTGATGCTGCAGGCGATGGCGGGATTTGACCTGCGCGACTCCACCAGTATGCAGCAGCAGGTCCCCGACTACTCTGCGGCACTGAACGAGTCACTGCAGGGATTGAAGATCGGCCTGCCGAAAGAGTATTTTGATGCAGGCCTGGATGCCGGTGTGCGTCAATCCGTCGAACAGGCGATCGAAGTCTATACAGGCATGGGCGCAGAGGTGCGTGAGATCACGCTGCCGAATACCGGGCTTGCTGTAGCGACCTATTACGTGGTGGCGCCGGCTGAATGTTCATCCAACCTGTCGCGTTTCGACGGGGTGCGTTTTGGTTATCGCTGTGACAATCCTGTCGATCTTGAAGATCTCTACAAGCGCTCCCGTTCAGAGGGGTTCGGTGAGGAGGTCAAGCGGCGAATTCTTATCGGCGCCTATGTGTTGTCAGCCGGCTACTATGATGCCTATTATCTGAAGGCGCAAAAATTGCGCCATCTGATCTCGGAGGATTTCAAGCAGGCATTTGAAGAGATTGATGTGATTATGGGTCCGGCTTCTCCCACCACAGCTTTCGGCGTGGGTGAAAAGTCGGATGACCCGGTTGCCATGTATCTCTCCGATGTCTATACCATTGCCACCAACATGGCCGGCTTGCCGGGGATGTCGATTCCCTGCGCTCCTGTCGGGGGCATGCCTGTGGGTCTGCAGATCATAGGCAACTATTTTGACGAGGCTCGTCTGCTGAATGCGGCGCACAAGTTTCAGCAACAGACGCAGTGGCATCAGCAGCTGCCGGAGGGGGTGTGATCATGCAGTGGGAAACAGTCATTGGACTCGAAATTCATACCCAGTTGTCGACCAGTTCCAAGATTTTCTCCGGCGCATCGACCGCGTTTGGCGCCGAGCCGAACAGCCAGGCGTGCCTGGTCGATCTGGGTATGCCCGGGGTGCTGCCGGTGTTGAATGTTGAAGCGGTGCGCAAGGCGGTGATGTTCGGTACGGCTATCGGCGCTGAAGTGGCACGGCGATCGGTGTTCGATCGCAAAAACTACTTCTATCCCGACCTTCCCAAGGGTTACCAGATCAGCCAGCTTGAATTTCCGATCGTCGGTCCGGGCGAGGTGGAGATCATGCTGGAAGATGGAACTATCCGCACCATCGGAGTGACCCGCGCCCACCTGGAGGAGGATGCCGGCAAGTCGCTGCACGAGGATTTCCACGGCATGACGGGGATCGACCTCAACCGTGCAGGAACACCGCTGCTGGAGATCGTCTCCGAACCGGATATGCGTTCTGCCGTAGAAGCAGTCATCTATGCAAAAAAGATTCACCAGATCGTGCGCTACCTGGGCGTCAGTGACGGCAATATGCAGGAGGGCTCGTTTCGCTGCGACGCCAATGTCTCGGTGCGGCCGCTTGGACAGCAGGAGTTGGGCACGCGCGCCGAGTTGAAGAATATCAACTCCTTCCGCTTTCTCGAGCGCGCCATCAACTTTGAGGTCGAACGCCAGATCGATCTCATCGAAGAGGGCGGCCGGGTGGTGCAGGAGACGCGTCTGTATGATTCGGACAAGGATGAAACCCGCTCCATGCGCTCCAAGGAGGAGGCCAATGACTACCGCTACTTCCCGGATCCCGACCTGCTGCCGGTTGAACTCGATGACGCCTTTATCGAAGAGGCCACAGCCGCTCTGCCGGAGATGCCGGATGTGCGCCGCGCCCGCTTCGAGAAGGATTTCGGGCTTTCACAGCAGGATGCGGACACAGTGACCGGTAGCCGTGAGCTGGCTGATTATTTCGAGACGACTGCAACCATCGGCGGCGATGCCAGGCTTGCTGTCAATTGGGTCATGGGAGAGCTGTCAGCCGCCCTCAACAAGACGGGTCTGGATATCGCCAGCTCCCCGGTTTCTGCACGGCAGTTCGGTGGCTTGATCAAGCGCATGGCGGATAGCACTATCTCCGGGAAAATCGCCAAGGAGGTGTTCGAGGCGATGTGGAGTGGTGAAGGCAGTGCGGACGAAATCATCGCAGCAAAGGGGTTGAAGCAGATCACCGACAGCGGCGCTATCGAGGCAATCGTTGATGAAGTGATTGCAAACAGCCCTCAACAGGTGGAGAACTATCGCCAGGCGGATGCGGAGAAGCAGCCCAAAATGCTGGGTTATTTCGTTGGCCAGGTGATGAAAGCCTCCAAAGGCAAGGCCAATCCGCAGCAGGTGAATGCATTGCTGCGAGAGAAGCTGGCAGATTGATGCTCTCTGTTTTTTAACCACAGATGAACACAGATACACACAGATTCTTTAACACGAAAGGCAGCAACATCTCAAAACCCTGTGCAGGTCAACAGCCCATAGGATGCGCTTCGTTCCTCAGCACATCCTATGCAACTTCGAACACAAGACGGGGTGATTGAGATGTTACGAAAAATACGAAAAGAAAAAAAGTAACTATTCAGCATCTTCAATAAAGCGCAAAATAGTCACTGCTATTGGGTGTATCTGCAAGAAACGTTGGAGGCATGGATGCCGACACGAGTCTACATGGATGTATTCACGACGTTTTCTTGTGGATATACCCGGTAGCAGTGACGGTCCCGAATGTGCTGAATAGTTACAAGAAAAATAGAGTGGCTTTTCGTGGTTATTGTGAAACTGGCTTTTTGCTGAAGAGCAGGGAGTAGTCATTCAACAACTGTTTTGCCTGCTGTTTTTGCTGCGGGGTCATGATGCGCGACATCTCCATGGCGCCATCGGTTGCCAGCTTGTAGCCGCCCTGTGAAGAGAGCATGAACCAGGCATAAGCTGTTACGGGGTCGCGGGCAACGCCCTGTC
>JAIVTC010000207.1:0-5088 GCA_048629055.1 Candidatus Bathyarchaeota archaeon | reverse complement strand
GCCCCTGTTTTGATTCTCCTTATTGAATAACATCTATGAGTGATAACAGACTCTGGGCAGGGCGATTTAACGAGCCGACCGATGCGTTTGTTGAGGCATTTACCGCATCAGTCGAATTCGATCAGCGACTTGCTCCCCAGGACATAGCCGGTTCCATCGCACATGCAACCATGCTGGCCAGACAGGGCATCATCAGCGGGGAAGAGCAGCGGAGCATCATCGATGGCCTGAATGCCATCAAGACGCAAATAGAAGCGGGGTCATTTCCGTGGTCTGTTGCGCTTGAAGATGTACACATGAACATCGAGGCGGCGCTAACCGATGCCATCGGCGTCGCCGGAAAAAAGCTGCATACGGGGCGTTCACGAAACGACCAGGTGGCGACGGATATCCGCCTGTGGCTGCGTGATGAAATCGAGCACATCAGCGGTGAAATTCATCGTCTGCAAAAAGCATTGCTGAAAATAGCAGCGCTGGAGGCAGATACCATCATGCCCGGCTTTACCCACTTGCAGACAGCCCAGCCAATCACCTTCGGGCATCACATGATGGCCTGGTTCGAGATGCTGTCGCGCGATGTAACCCGCCTGCAAGATTGCCGCAAGCGTATGAACATCATGCCGCTGGGCGCGGCCGCGCTGGCGGGAACCACCTATCCAATCGACCGCAATCTAACGGCTGAACTGCTGGGATTTGATGCGCCTGCAGAGAATTCGCTGGATGCGGTTTCCGACCGCGATTTCGCCATCGAGTTTACCAGTGCGGCAAGCATCCTGATGATGCATCTGTCGCGCTTCTCCGAAGAGCTGATCATCTGGTCTTCGGCGCAGTTTGCATTTATCGAGCTCTCCGACAGCTTCTGCACCGGCTCCAGCATTATGCCGCAGAAGAAAAATCCGGATGTGCCGGAGCTGATTCGCGGAAAAAGCGGGCGCATATTCGGCCACCTGATGGCGCTGCTGACGCTCATGAAGAGCCAGCCGCTGGCCTATAACAAGGATAACCAGGAGGACAAGGAGCCGCTGTTCGATACCGTGGACAACCTCAAGGGGTGCCTGAAAATCTTCGCCGACATGATACCGGCCATCTCCTGCAGACATGACAACATGCGCGCCGCGGCAATGCGCGGTTTCGCCACGGCGACTGATCTGGCAGACTACCTGGTGGTCAAGGGAATCCCGTTTCGCGATGCCCATGAAGTGGTTGGCAAGGCCGTCGCCTTATGTGTCGGCAAAGGGTGTGATCTCTCCGAACTGGAGTTGAATGATTTGCAGCAATTCTCCGACGTCATCGACGAGGATGTTTTCGATGTGCTGACACTGGAAGGCTCGGTTGCAGCACGCGATCACATCGGCGGCACCGCACCGCGGCAAGTCAGGGCGGCGATTCAACGCGCACAAGATAAGATGGACTTAGAATTGGCTGATACATCCTGAAGAGACTTTTTTTCTCCACAGATGCACACAGATAAACACAGATAAGGAATGTGAAATAGTTTCCTTCATGGCTTGAACTGCTCTTACGATGAATTGTGAGCTGGGCGTAGGAGCGGTCATCTGACCGCGATCATGTGCGTAGTTGTCGAGAGTGCATGCGGCGCAATGCGTACCGATTATTGCGGCCTACGAGTTGTAGATCCACTCAGACTTAAGAACCAAAAGAATCTGTGTTTATCTGTGTGCATCTGTGGTTAATTGTTTTTCAAATAACTAAAATTTATGAGTGAGGCAAATGGCGCTTCTCAATATTAATGAACAACAACCCACGCTGAAGCGCTTTGCGCTGTTTGAGCTTGGCTTTCGTCCCTTTTTTCTGCTTGCCGGGATCTCCGCCGTGGTGATGATGTCGTTGTGGCTGCTGATGTGGTCCGGGGCGGAGTGGATGCAGAGACCTCCCTACTATCCGGGTAACTGGTGGCATATCCATGAGATGCTGATGGGCTATACATCGGTCGTCATCGTCGGATTTCTACTCACGGCCAGCCGCAACTGGACTGGCGTACAGACGCTGCATGGCGCCTGGTTGGCCGCGCTGACCGGGTTGTGGGTCATTGCCCGTATTTTGCCGTTTACCCCGGCTTCCGGAATGTGGATCGCAGTTATCGACCTCTCTTTTTTGCTCTTTTCAGGAATTGCCGTTGCCATTCCTGTGCTGCGGGTCAAGCAGTACAAGAATATGATCTTCACTCCCATTGTGGCGGGGCTATTCATTGCAAACCTGCTGATGCATTTGCAACTGCTTGGCCTGGCTGCTGACACGGCCATCATCGGCCAACGCATGGCGATTGCGCTGATCGTGGTGTTGATCATGGTGATGGGAACGCGGGTGATTCCCTTTTTTATCGAGAATGGCACCGGGCAGAGAGGGGCTACTCGTCGCTACCATGCGGTGGAGATTGCCGGCACAGTCGTCACCAGCGCATGGGCATTTTACTATACCCTTTTTGGAAACGATCTGATCAGTGGTGTTGCAGCGCTGGTTGCCGCCATATTGCTGACGATCCGCGCCGCCGGATGGCATCTCAATGCGCTGTGGAAGGTGCCGCTGTTGTGGATACTTTATCTCGGATTTCTGTGGATTCCGATTGGCCTGCTGATGCTGTTTATGTCAGTGATGGAGTGGACTACCAGCAGTTACGCCATCCATGCATTGACCTCCGGAGCCTTTGGTATCATCACGCTCGGCATGATGAGTCGCGTTATCCTCGGCCACACGGGCAGGGAGTTGAAACACTCTACGGCGCTGATCGTGGCATTCCTGTTTATTCTGATAACGCCGCTGTTGCGTCTGCTGCCGGCGATTCCGGCATTTGCCGAAAACTACTACTTTATGATCCACATGGCAGGCGGCTTCTGGTTTCTCGCTTTCCTGGTGTTTGTGTTTCGCTACGCGATGATGCTGATCAAACCAAGAGTGGATGGCCGTCCGGGGTGAACTAATGAGTGAAGATTCACTGGCCACGTTGAACCAGCGCCTTAAAGCTTTTGCCCAAAGCCGTGACTGGGAGCAATTCCATTCACCAAAAAACCTCTCCATGGCGTTGATTGCCGAGGCCGCCGAGCTGGTTGAACATTTTCAATGGCTCACCGAGGAGCAGAGCTACAATCTCTCTGGCAGCAAGCATGATGAAGTGGCGATGGAGATGGCGGATATTCTGATTTTTCTGATTCGCTGCGCCGAGCGTCTTGATATCGACCTGGTCGCAGCAGCCAACAAAAAAATTGAGATCAATGAACAGCGCTACCCTGCCCACAAGGTAAGGGGTGATGCGCGTCGCGCGGCTGAGTATGAAGAGTGAGATGTTCACACTCTCATTTCGACCAAAGGGAGAAATCTTATGCTCTTCGCATTAGCTGGCTTTCAAGATTTCTACTTACAGTCGAAATGAGAGCTGATTTAGTACTGACTTGAAGTGATGAAAATTGAGGTGAATTGATGGGTTGGTGGGGGAAACTGATTGGTGGAACATTCGGCTTTATGCTTGGCGGGCCGATAGGGGCGCTGCTTGGCGCGGTCATGGGGCATCAACTTGACAAGGGGTTGAATGTAGCGAGGCTCGATGGACCAGAACTCGACGCAGACCAAACAGAGCTGATACAGACCGCCTTTTTTACAGCGACTTTTTCAGTCATGGGGCATATCGCCAAGGCCGATGGTCAGGTGACGCGCGATGAGATCCAGATTGCTGAAGCGCTGATGCAGCAGATGGATCTGGATGCCGGGCAGCGTAAACTGGCGATGGCGCTTTTCCAGCAGGGAAAGAGGGCGGATTTTGATCTTACAGGGGTGCTGGATCAGTTCAAGCATCAGCTGGGCCGGCAAAGAAATCTGCTGCGCATCTTTATCGAGGTGCAGGTACAGGTTGCCCTCAGCGACGGGGTGATGGATTCGGCGGAAGAGGAAATTCTGCTGCTGGTGTGCAGGCATCTGGGGATACGCCAGGCGGAATACCGCGCCATCGTCTACCTGGTGAAGGCCTCAGGGCACTTTGCAGGCGAGCAGCGTCAGGGACGCAAACCCTCTGCAGCGACATCAGCCGCCACTATCAAAGACGCCTATGAACTGCTTGGCGTCGATAAATCCACTTCCGACAGCGATGTGAAAAAAGCCTATCGCCGTATGTTGAGCCGCCATCATCCGGATAAGCTGGTTTCCAAGGGTCTGCCGGAAGAGATGATGAAGGTTGCAGCAGATAAAACCTTCCAGATCAAGCAAGCCTACGAGATGATCAAGAAAGCCAGAGGGATGTAAACACGATCAAAAATATTTTTTCACCACAGATGCACACAGATAAACACAGATTCAAAGACGTAAAAATATCTGGCATCCTTCATTTCCCGGTTTGTCATCTCGACGCAGGAGAGATCTTGAAGCTCCGTGCGTCAAGATCCCTCGTCGTTCGCCTACACGGATGGTCACCCCGGGCTTCCTGCCCTCGGGATGACAACATAAACTCATCCCCATGTTTTTGAAGAACCGTAGGGTGCCAATAAGCGAAGCGCATTGCACCACCCAGTCCTCAGTCCTCGGAACCTACACTCCTCGATATTGCACCTTGTGGCCGATCCAGCGGTGAATCAACGGTGCAATTGCCTGCGTATGTTTTGTCTCTACCTCTCTTGCCGCTTGTTGAACGCGGGCCAGCAGTTTTTGATCACGCACTACATCCGCGATGCGAAACTGCAGCTCTCCGGTCTGGCGTGTTCCCAGCACTTCGCCGGGGCCGCGAATCTCCAGATCCTTTTGTGCGATGATAAAACCGTCACTGCTGTCGCGCATCACCGCCAGACGTTGACGCGACTGCTGTCCCAGCGGTGGATGGTAGAGCAGCACACAGTGGCTCTGCTCTGATCCCCGGCCGACACGCCCGCGCAGTTGATGCAGCTGCGCCAGACCCAGACGTTCCGGGTTTTCGATGATCATGAGGCTGGCATTGGGCACATCCACGCCAACCTCGATGACGGTTGTGGCGACCAGCAGATCAATCTCTCCAGCTTTGAAGGCAGTCATGGCCGCCTCTTTTTGCGTCGCATTCATGCGCCCGTGCACCAGTGCGATGTTTAATCGGTCAAGCTGCTGTTGCAGTTG
>JAIVTC010000206.1:0-11992 GCA_048629055.1 Candidatus Bathyarchaeota archaeon | reverse complement strand
AAGGCATCTACTCGAAGCGCGACTGCCGATGTTGCGCCTGCATCTGCAGGAACTCTGATTCGTCCACCACGCCGTCGCCATTCAGGTCAATTTCACTAAATGATCTGGTGTTCTTCAAACCCCTCATCCTATAGCCTTGCTTGACCCGCTCGCTAATGCGCTGGTTGCGTGCATCGATGTACTCACCCCTGCTCATGACGCCGTCACCATCAAGATCGAATTCAGTGAACGTCGGCATATTCCGTCCCATTCCCCTGCCTCGTCCGGGTTCCATTCCAGGCCCCCTGCCATATGGCCGCTGCGTCATCCGCTGCTGCCGGAATGCGGATATTTCGTCCCGGCTCAGCACACCATCTGCATTGCGGTCGATCTGTTTGAACGCCGGGGCAGTGGCGGCATTGCGCATCGGCCTCCCTGCAGCGGCGCGTGCTGCCCTGCGCTCGTTGCGCAATGCTTTGAACTCTTCCACAGTGATACTATTGTCGCAGTCTCTGTCAAAAGCCTCAAACGACGCAGGCCCCTGTTGCGAATAGGCGGGGCCTTGAGCGGCAGCAAGCAACGGTGTTGCGCTCAAAAGTACAGCAACAATCGATTGATATAATCTCTTCATTTCAATTCTCCTGCAGGTATTCCTGCCTGTTCAATAACTCTCTTCTATTGAAAATGCTATACCTACAACCTGAATCCACGCTGAAAGCTGAAGAATCACTCTTTGATTGCGCCCCTGCTCCGGGGCAGAAAAATTTGCACACTCAATCCGCCCAGCTCAGAAGAGCGGCTGAAGCTGATACTGCCCCCGTAGAGTTTGACGATATCGCCGACAATCGCCAGCCCCAGGCCATGGCCCTCGACGTTCTCATCCAGGCGGCTGCCGCGCCGGGTCAGGTGTTGAATATCGTCATCCTGCAATCCGGCGCCATCGTCTTCAACGATAATGGCAATTTGCTCACCGCCTTCTATACAACAGACGACTTTCGATACCGCCCATTTACAGGCGTTGTCGAGCAGGTTCCCCAGCAGTTCCAGCATGTCCTCCCGGTCGCCGAAAGGCGCAACAAATTCATCGACCTGATATTGAATCGAAATCCCTTTGTCACGGTGAACCTGCTGCAGCACTGCGATTAGATCCTGCATCTCTTTGCTTGGATCGAAGCGCTGAATAGAGAGATCCTGCCCCGCCAACCTGCCCCGATTGAGTTCACGCTCCATCAGCTGGTGGATCCGATCAGTCTGCAAGATCGCCTGCTCCCTGTCTGCATTGGTGGTGTCACAAGCGTCTGCATCAAAATACTGGGTCAACAGGTTCAGCGGCCCCTTGAGCGCGTGGGCAAGATTACCCAGCGCGTTGCGGGAACGCTCCAGACGCCGGGAGAGCAGGTGGAGCAGGTGATTGAACTCCTGCACCAGCGGCAGCACCTCGATCGGCACATCCTCGGAGAGTTCCACTGCCTTGCCCTGTTCCAGCAGCTGGACATTATCACGCACCTTATCCAGACGTTTGAACGAGCGCCGTACAATGAGGCTCTGCACCAGCAGAAGAGCAAACAGTCCGCCCAGCCCCAGCAACGCAAACCAGCGTATGAAATCGTCGCGTTGCCGGTAGATGGGAGTCATATCCTCGGCAATACCGAGGGTAAAATCACGACCGTTTTTTTGATAGCCGAAGAGCAACAGCAGCAGTTGTTGATCCGAGGGTCCGCTCACCAGCTGACGGTGCGTCTCTCCAGGCGCCAGTCGCGGGATCTCAAGCGACTGATCCCACAGGGAGCGGGAGTGCACCAGGTGATTATCTTCAAAGCGAATCACGTAGTAGTGACCTGAAAACGGTTGGGAATAGATCTGATTGATGCGTCGCCAGCGCACCCTCACTCCAGCGGGATCGATCAACATGGCCGCAAGCAGGCTTTCGGCGTCATGCTCCAGCCTTGAAGCCACAAAGCTCTCGGTCATACTGCGCACCGCCTGGTTTCCGATGAACCCCATCAAGCCGATCAAAACCACCAGGGTTAATGAGAGGCCCAGCTGCAGCCTGCGTTCCAGGGAGTTCACTGCTTCTCCGCCGCAAAGATATAGCCCTGGCCCCGCCGTGTCACGATGGTCTCCTTGCCGAGTTTATCGCGCAGGCGCCGCACATAAACTTCGATGAGGTTGCTGTCGCGGTCAAACTCCTGCTCGTAAACATGCTCGGTAAGGCGTGTTTTTGAGAGTATGCTGCCCTGATGCAGCATAAAATAGCGCAGCAGGCGAAACTCGGTCCCTGTCAGCTCGACGTTCTCGCCATTCGCCAGGATGACAAGCTGGCGCTCTTCATCCAGCACCAGCCCGCCACTTTGCAAACGCTCTCCCGGCATATCATGGCTGCGTCTGAGCAGCGCCTGAATACGCATGAGCAGCTCCTGTACATGGAAGGGTTTTCCCAGATAGTCGTCGGCGCCAGCCTTGAAGCCATCGACACGTTCATGCCAGGTATCACGTGCGGTCAGAATAATGACCGGCACTCTGTTTCCATCTCTACGCCAGTTTTTCAAGACATCGAGGCCTGAGCGCTGCGGCAATCCCAGATCCAGCACAACGATGTCATAGGGCTCCTCATTGCCCATGAATTCGGCATCAATGCCATTCTCCGCCAGATCGACAGCATAGCCATGCTTCTCGAGATCCTTGCACAACAGCTCGGCTAACTGCCTGTTATCCTCGACCAACAGCAATCGCAATGCTTACTCCTCCGGTTTTCCGTTGATGATTTCACCGCTGGCGGCATCGATTTCGTATCCCAATACCCTGCCATCTTCTCCAAGCAGTTCTATCTCGTAGATATAGCGGCCGTGCACGCGTTCCAGTTCAACCTCAAGCACGCGTCCGACCTGCTGCCGGCCGAGGTGATCGAGAATCTGCTGCAGCGGAAGGATTTCTCCCTGCTCCACCAGACGCCTGGACTCATGCTGGTCACTCTCGCCAAAAGCGATGCCGGAAATTAACACCGCCGCAGCCAGGCCAGTCATCAATACCCGCTTTATCATAGC
Organism: Candidatus Bathyarchaeota archaeon; assembly: GCA_048629055.1. Lineage (GTDB taxonomy): Bacteria > Pseudomonadota > Gammaproteobacteria > Chromatiales > Chromatiaceae > Sva-25. Next base: position 8,969 of record JAIVTC010000206.1, on the reverse strand, counting down.
CCCCACGAGGGAATGTGTATGCATACCCCTCCTCTGACTCTTTGCCGACAAAATGAGGCATAGATGTCATCAAAAAACCGGCCGGAGGAGCAATAATCTGCATTCTGTGTCGTCATAGCCTATTCTCTATCTTTAGTGAAGAGAAGCCTAGCAATGCAACCTGAAACCAAACTGAAACAGCAGAAACTTTTTTAGGCTCCAGGTTCATCACTTGAACCATCTCATCCCCAAACAAAGTATACGGTAGATGTGGAGAGAAAAAAGATGATATCAAACAGCCTGACCACAGTGCGGCCATTGACGAAATATCATCGATGTGCAGCCACACTTCATCATATCGAAAAATGCTGTTGCGGGAAGGTGCTGTATTGAAGGTTAACCTTGATCAGAGATAAAACCAGTATTGATGAGCCTCTTGCAAAACTCATAAATAGTGAGTTTTGTCATCTCGAACGAATGTGAGAGATCTTATTTATTAATGAGTTAAGATTTCTCCTTTCAGTCGAAATGACAGCTTTTGAGAGTTTCGCAAGAGGCTCTGATGTAAGGCATGGCTGTGCCAAATTGTGTCACTCTGCAAGCCGGATTGATCTACCGCGGGTAATGCTATCTCTTCATCACCAGATATCCTGATCATTGATCACACGATTCGGAATCCCTGACAACATGAGAAGCGCACTCTTCCGCCCTTTTCAGCGGTTGAAAAATTCACGCAACATCACGAACGGGGCTGCAACCCGAGTCTGGCCATCCTGCAGAAACTTTGCAATGCGCAGGGTTGGGATGTATCTCTTCAACCTCGACGGGGTGGAGGCATTGCTGCTGTGCTGCGTTTGAAACGACAATAGCAACCGCCTCCACACTCAAACACCTGCCCTTCCATCAATAAACGGTCTTAGGAACCACGTACTGTGCCAGTCCGGCGATACCACCTTTCAGCACGTAGACGTTTTTAAAACCGGTATGGCGCAGAGCCGTTGCAATCGCCACGGCTCTCGCGCCTGCCTTACACACCACAACAACTTTTCTGTCAGTTGGGATTTTTGACAAAACTGCCGGAGTGAACACATGATTCATGGGAACGGTGAGTTTATCGCTCACTCCCATGGCAATAATGCCTGTCTCGGCAGGGGTTCTGATATCGAGAACAAAGAGTTTTTCTCCACTCTTGATTGCCTTGACAAAATCGGGCACCTTGACGAATTGCAACGCCTTGGAAGTAGCCTTGCCGTCAAATGGCTGGAAATATTGCGAGTAGCTACGGGCCAATCCTTCGTCAAAGCTCCAGGCTGCACTACTAAACAGCACCATCATGATTAACATCATTACCTTTTTCATAACAACCTCCAAATATTTTAACTCCCATCCATTGGAGAAATCGCCACATCCTGATAAAAGTATAAACCCTGCAGAGGGTTTATGGGGTAAATTGCCTTTTATCAAAATGATCATGGTGATGTCATTTAGCAAATTTCCAGCGCTTTTTTTGCATTCCGCTTTTACATGGGGATATACTGCCAGTCGTCACATTGTGTGACACAACATCACTGAGACATCACTGAGACTAAAGGAGAATATTCATGGCTACAGGCATATTTGAACTCAAGACTGGAGCAAACGGCAAATACCATTTCAGCCTGAAGGCGAGCAACGGCCAGGTTATCGCCAGCTCCCAGATGTATAAGACCAGGAAAGGGGCGCTTAACGGCATTGAGTCGGTTCGCACCCATGCTGCTGACGCGACACTGAAAGATACGACTGAAGAGTAAAATTGAATCTTCAGCTTTCAGCTGACAGAATTACAAAAACGCTCCGTATTACGGGGCGTTTTTTTGTCTGGAATTCTCATCCCCGGGATGACATGGCCGCTTATTTCAGATTATAGGGGTTGCCGGGCTGGATCTTTTTCCACACCCTGCTTACCTTGCCCTTGCCATCAATCAAATGATAGACGCCGCTATCCTTGCGGGTCACCTTGCTGCACATCTGCTTGCCCTTGTTCCTTATCGAATCGCTGTAGGTAAAACAGAGCTTGTTTTTTTTCACTTTCCAGGCGCCGTGTTTAGGAAACGAGGAGCCTCTCGCAGGACCGAAAGCATTACCTTTCTCGACAAATTGTCCATTCGCCTTGAAATAGGTTTTAAAAATGACGCCTTTTGACAGGTACTCCTTTTCGTGAGCCCTTTTCAAGCGCTCGCCTGTGGCCGTATTGCCGCTGATAACCTGCCTGATCTCTTTTCCAGGCAACGAAGTATCGGCCCGCACAACCGGAACCGTTACTGATAATGCGACTCCTGCAACAATGGATGCTGTAACTAATTTGTACATAATATCTCTCTTATAAATTTTATAAAATCACCAGGTCATCACGGTGAATCAGTTCATCATCGTCGATATAACCGAGAATTTCCTGTATGCGTGTTGATGGCTCGCCCTTGATACGCCGCACCTCATCGGCGCTGTAATTGACCAGCCCCCTGGCAATCTCGGTTCCGTAGCGGTCAACGCAGGTGACAACCTCGCCGCGCCGGAAATCGCCTCTGGCTTCGGTAACCCCAATCCCCAGCAGGCTCTTGCCCCGTTCACGCAGCATGATTACCGCGCCATCATCCAGCACCAGAACTCCCTTGACCTGAAGCTGACCCGCAAGCCAGCGTTTTCTGGCTGTCTTGCTTTGCTGTGTCGGCTTCAGCAGTGTGCCAACCTCTTCGCCTGATGCGATGCGCTGCAGAACTGCTGGCTCGGTACCACCGGCGATAATGGTCGCTGTTGCTGATCTCGCCGCGACGCGAGCCGCACGAATCTTGGTGACCATGCCGCCAAGTCCCAGACCGCTGCAACTCTCCCCTGCCGCCTCATCCAGCTGCGCTGAATCGACACCCGACTCCGTGATCAGCCGGGCATTTTCATATTTGCCGGGATCCCTGTCATAAAGCCCCGGTTTGTCTGTCAGCAGCACCAGCAGGTCGGCTTCGACCAGATTTGCTACAAGCGCAGCAAGGGTGTCATTATCACCAAAGCGCAGTTCATCATTCGCGACCGTGTCATTTTCGTTGACGACAGGGATAACGCCCAGCGACAACAGGGTCCGGAGCGTACTGTGGGCATTCAGATAACGTTTACGGTTTGAGAGATCATCATGGGTCAGCAGTATCTGCGCGGTGTGCAGATCACGTCTGGCAAAACAACTCTCCCAGGCCTTGACCAGTCCCATCTGGCCGATGGCCGCAGCCGCCTGCAGATCGTGCAGCGAGGCTGGACGGCACTTCCAACCCATGCGCGACATCCCCTCTGCAACGGCTCCGGATGAAACCACGACCAGTTCGTGACCCCGGTTCACCAGATCAGCCATTTGATCGACCCACACGCCAAGACGTTCGTGATCGAGGCCGCGGCCATCCGCTGTCAGCAGCGTACTGCCGATCTTGACCACCCAGCGGGATGTGGCGGCAATCTTTTCGCGTGACATTATTTTACAGGATCCCATGGTTCATCCGCTTCAGCGACAGTCACATCAGACTCCATTCTCTGTTGCTGTTCGAGATATCGCATCAGATGCTGCACCAGCTCTGCGGTACCCTCTCCGCTGACTGCTGAAATCGCGAATACAGGCCCTTTCCATGCAAGTGCCTGCAGCAGTTCATCGCGGCGCTGCTGAAGATCATCATCGCCGAGAAGATCGATCTTGTTGAGCACCAGCCAGCGTTCCCTTTGTGCCAGATCACCACCAAATTTAGTCACCTCATGGACGATCTGCTTTGCTTCTGTGGCGATGGCGTGCGTCTCCCAGTTGGCAATATCGATAACATGCAACAACAGTCTGGTGCGCGCCAGATGCTTCAAAAACTGAATACCCAGCCCTGCGCCTTCAGCAGCCCCCTCGATCACCCCGGGAATATCAGCGATAACAAAGCTGCGGTCCTGACCGGCGCTGACGACGCCGAGATTCGGATAGAGTGTGGTAAAAGGATAATCAGCAATCTTGGGAGTAGCGCTGGAAACCTTGCTGATAAAACTGGACTTGCCGGCATTCGGCATACCCAGCAGGCCGATGTCGGCGAGCACGATCAGCTCCAGGTGCAGAAGACGGGCATCCCCCTCCTTTCCATAAGTGAACTGCCGTGGGGCACGGTTGGTGCTGCTCTTGAAGTGAACATTGCCAATACCATGCCTGCCGCCCCTGGCAACCAGCATCTGTTCTCCATGCTTCAGCAACTCCCCGATCATCTCTTCAGTCTCCGCATCCTCGACACGCGTACCGACAGGAACCTTGACATAGAGATCCTCCCCTTTACGCCCGGTCATCTGCTTGCTCATGCCGTTGGTTCCGCGTTCGGCGCGATGCAGCCGCTTGTGGCGAAAATCCACAAGCGTATTCAGGCCCGAGTCAGCGACCAGATAGACGCTGCCGCCATCACCGCCGTCACCGCCATCGGGGCCGCCTCTGGGAATATATTTTTCGCGGCGAAAGCTGGATCCACCTTTACCGCCATCACCAGCTTCGACCTTGATGATTGCTTCATCGACAAATTTCATAATTTTTTGTTCAGTTTATCCAATCTACATTTAACTATAGAGTTGTTAATGTTACTTTGTAAGATTATTTTTTAAACCACAGATACACACAGATGAACACAGACAAAAGAAAAACACACCAATCTATCCATGTTGATTTTTACATCAGCGTTTATCTGTGTGCATCTGTGGTTAATTCTAAATCTGGTAAAGTGGAATTATAATTTGCGCATAAAAAAAGCCCCGTGATCAGCGGGGCTTTGACGGTAGAACTGAAAACCAGTTCAGGCTGGAACCACGCTTACAAACTGGCGGTTCTTCGGCCCTTTCACTTTGAATTCCACAAAGCCATCTGCTGTTGCGAAAAGCGTATGGTCACGACCACAGCCGACATTCTCACCGGCATGTACTTTGGTGCCACGCTGGCGAATGATAATGTTGCCCGCACTAATCTTCTGACCACCATACATCTTGACGCCAAGGCGTTTCGATTCTGAATCGCGACCGTTACGTGTACTACCGCCTGCTTTTTTATGTGCCATGGTTGCTTACTCTGTTAACCGTTAATCTAGCCGTTAATGCCTGTAATCTCAAGTTCAGTGTACCATTGACGATGGCCCTGACGCTTCATGTGATGCTTGCGGCGTTTGAACTTGATGATGGTGACTTTTTTGCCACGTCCATGGGATTTAACAGTAGCCGTTACCTTGCCACCATCGATGTAGGGAGCGCCAATTTTGACATCTTCACCTTCGCCAATCATCAGCACCTTGTCAAGATCGATAGAGGCGCCTTCGTCTGCATTCAATTTTTCTACACGGAGGATCGCACCTTCGGTTACCCGATACTGCTTGCCACCTGTCTGAATCACGGCATACATACCCTGAATCTCCACAAATTAGTTCTATAGACGAGATAAAGAATCCCGTAAAATCAAGAGCGGGAATTTTAGAGAGTTAATGCTCTCACGTCAAGTAAAAGGAGTTATTTCTTACACATTGAAGCGGAAATGCACCACATCACCATCCTGTACGATGTAATCCTTTCCCTCCAGACGCAGTTTACCCGCCTCCTTGGCACCCTGTTCACCATTGCAGGCGATAAAGTCATCAAAGGCCGTCACTTCTGCACGAATAAAACCACGTTCGAAATCAGTATGGATAACTCCGGCAGCCTGCGGCGCCGTTGCGCCGACAGGAACAGTCCAGGCGCGCACCTCTTTGACCCCGGCGGTAAAATAGGTCTGCAAACCCAGCAGCTTGTAGCCGGCGCGAATAACCCGGTTCAGGCCAGGCTCATCCAGCCCCAGATCCTCGAGAAACTCCTGGCGTTCCTCATCATCCAGCTCGACCATCTCCATCTCAATCTCTGCGCACACCGCGACCGCTGCAGCCCCCTCCTCCGCAGCAAGCTGCTGTACAGCCTCCAGCATCGGATTGTTGTCAAAACCATCCTCGGCAACATTGGCAATATAGAGTGTTGGCTTGATGGTCAACAGATGCAGATCATAGAGTTCGGCGCGCGAGTCGTCATCGAGATCAAGAGAGCGCACCGGCTTGCCGCCATCCAGATGATCCGCCACTTTTTGCAGCAGCTCCTTTCTGGCAATGATCTTCTTGTCTCCGGTCTTGGCCTGACGCTCCGTCTTGTTCAACGCTTTCTCAACCGACTCCAGATCAGCCAGCGCCAGTTCGGTGTTGATCACTTCGATATCTGACAACGGATCAACCTTGCCCGCCACGTGCACCACATCATCATTCTCAAAACAGCGCACCACATGGCAAATCGCATCGGTTTCACGAATATTGGCAAGAAATTTATTCCCCAGCCCCTCGCCCTTGGATGCGCCGGCAACCAAGCCGGCAATATCCACGAACTGCATGGTGGTGGGAACGATTTTTTCGGGATTGACAATTGCAGCGATCTGATCCTGACGCGGATCGGCAATTGGAACTATGCCCACATTGGGATCAATGGTGCAGAAGGGATAGTTCTCCGCAGCAATGGTTGCTCTGGTGAGTGCATTGAAGAGCGTGGATTTGCCCACATTCGGCAGGCCAACGATGCCGCATTTAAAACCCATGGAATTTTACCCGCGAAAAAAAGAAAAAGCCCGCTGGAGGCTGTCCGAGAATAGGGGCCATAACGAGAGAATGCCATTTTGAGTCAGATTTATCATGCATTGAGGTGAATAGCAGCGCTATTTAACAATAATGCACGGAAAATCTGGCCAAAAGAGCATTTCCGCAGTAGGTCTTCTATTCTCGGACAGCCTCCCAGGGGCTTTTTCATGTGGATGGAGCCGGCGAGAGGAGTCGAACCCCCGACAAGCTGATTACAAGTCAGCTGCTCTACCAACTGAGCTACACCGGCGTAGCACGGTATCCGGATTATATTGTCTGGACACCACACAGAAGAGGCGCATTATATTAAGTTCGCCTGCAACAAGCAATGCTCCAATAATATTTTTCTCTGTTGCTCTCTTTCCCAGCGCATTGTCGCACTACAGCAGCTGAACAACGGTGGCGCAAAATGCATTGTCAAGCAGAGGGGGGTTGATCACCTTTGGCATTATCCGCTGTTGCATCGGTTCGCACGTAATGGACAATTCCGCGGAAAACCAGGTCGGGAATCAGCGTTGAAGAATGTTCCAGCAGACGAGAGATCATGGCCGCATTCCCACCTGTCATGATCAATCGCTGCAGCTGAGACCCCGATCGCATCACGCTGTCAATAATCGCAGCGATTGTGTTGGAACACCCGTTGAGGATGCATTCAGGCGTTGATTTCCCGAGCAGCCCGGGGTTGCCGTCGAACAGTATCATATCGGGAATGGCTGTTCCCTGCCTCAAACTGGAGAGCATCATCTCAAAACCGGGAATGATCATACCGCCCTGATGAATCCCGTTTGCATCCATCACATCAATGGTCACCGCGCTGCCACAGTCAACAACACACACCGGCAACCGGCTCATTGCCCGCGCCCCGATCAATCCCAGCCATCTGTCGACACCAAGATCCGCCACCTGCTGATAGGCATTGGTGACGCCATGCGCGTGGCGCTGCGACTGAAGAGTAGTTGGCGTAATATTCCAGTGAGACTCAAACCACCGGGAGAGTATCTGTTGTGACTCGATGCCAGCGACATTCGCAATATAGACAGGGAGAGGGGAGATGCGCTGCCACTCAGCTGCAGCTGCCCCAGGCAGATCATCAGCAACAGAGCTGTTTTTTGGAGAGGATATATTTCCGTCTGAATAGAGCGCCCAGCTCAGACGGCTATTGCCGAGATCGATCATCAACGCCTTGTATATCATCTCTGAATTCATATAGGTCAGGCTCCTCGCAGGCTGACTTCACCGGATTGAAAACGGCAAATCCTGCCGCCAACTTCGAGCAGCAGCGAGCCGTCATCGGCAATCCCCTTATGGATACCGCGAATTTTCCTGCGCGGATGAAACAATGTCACCTCCTCTCCAAGGTAAAGATCATACTGGCGCCAACGGGGTATAAAAGAAGCCAGCTGATGGCGCTGAAACGACTGCATTGCATCCAGCAGTTCTCCCAGTAGCCGCGCTGCAAATTGATTGCGCGAAAAAGTATTGCCACCCTGCAGCTGCAGATCTGTCCACGGCTGATCAATTTGCCGTGAAGCATGTGCCGGAAAATCAAGATTGACGCCGATGCCGATTACCGCATCCACCGGACCTTCGGCCGCTCCCTGTACATCGACCAGGATACCGGCAATTTTCTTGCCGTCAATCAGGACATCATTGGGCCATTTCAAGGCAACGTTCGCGGTATGTTCAGACAATACGCTGGCGATAACTGTCCCTACAGCAATGCTGACTCCGCCGATTTCCGTCATGGAGCGTTCAAAACGCCAATAGAGTGAGAGATAGAGGTTGCATCCAAATGGTGAAACCCAGCTTCTTCCACGGCGTCCACGACCGGCGGATTGAAATTCACTGAGACAGACGCTTCCTGAGTCTATCCCCTGCAGCATCTGCTTCTTGAGATGACTGTTTGTCGAATCGACACTGATATGCAGCTGCAGTTGACTCAACATGCTGCGTTGCCGCCTGGAGAGTGCTTCAGTGATCTGATCGACATCAAGCAATTCAAGAGAATCAGCGAGCCGGTATCCCCTGCCACGGACTGCATGGATATCCAGTTGATACTTACTGCGCAGCGATTGAATCTGTTTCCAGATCGCCGTACGGCTAATGTCAAGCAGCTGCGCCAACTCTTCGCCGGAGTGGAAACTGCCGTCAGAGAGTTGCTCCAACAGCTGGCGTTGATGTGAATCACTCATCTTGAGCAAGCCATTTCTGACGTCTCTGCTGGCGGGGAAAGCTGTTTGACTCTTGTATGATCCACAGGTCACAGGTGTCAGACTCGGCCAACTGCGGTGTAAAACTGAATTCCATGAGTTCATCGCGGCGAAAAGCATG
>JAIVTC010000205.1:0-3477 GCA_048629055.1 Candidatus Bathyarchaeota archaeon | reverse complement strand
GCATCTGCCGTACACGGATGTACAAATGCCGTGAGCGCAGGATGCGCAGGAACGGCCTGCTCACGCCTCCCACCTGCGTCCATGCAGGCTCGCCAAGGAAAATCTTAGCGGTCTTTGCGTCTTGGCGAGAGAAAATGATCACTTTCTCGTCAGGGACTATGCACGGGGTAACCGCTCTTGATGGAGCGGGTTGCACTCGATATGAGTCCAAAACTGACGCGATGAAAAACGCGGAAGATAATGATTTTTCCGGCGCTCTCTTCGGGAAGAGTCACTATGGGTTCTCCCCACATATTGCGATTCTCGGGAAACCCGGAGTCATTACGGTGTCTTGGCGCAAAGCGATCGACAATGTGACGTTGACTGGTATTCACAAGCAGAACATCGCCCGGTTCAAGGCCATCGGCTGCCCCCCTGTCAATGGCAATCACACTATATTGTCCTGCAATACTAACGCCGCCCGGAACGTCAATGATGTGCCCATCCACCTGCCGACTCGGTACTCCGGGTTGAAAATAGAGATTCTTGATCTTTTTTGCAGTTGATGGGATTAAACGATCACCCCGCATCACCTCCATTGTCGTCGAGGTAATCTTGATGGTAGCGGGATCACCATCGCGAAGTAGCTTCGCTGTGCCAACATAGAGCGCGACTCTGCCGAGCACTTCGCCAGTTTCATAATCCTTGTAGAGATCTCCAGGCCGCACAATATCGAAGTGTGTTGCGGTCGGTTTGCGTATTTTTTGCCTGGGCTTGGCCTCCACGAACCTGAACCCTTCTGGAAGTTCGCCTGTGCTGGGAGGGAGTGTAACGCCCGGCGGAAGTCGCCAGGTGCTTGTAGAAGTGGGTTCGAAGTCATCCTCCAATGAGCCGAGGTGACGTGCATAGGCGCGCTCGCCAGGGCCTGCAATCAGCGTGCCTTCACGGAAAGCGATGATGTAACCGGAGTTTTCGATCGCCCTGTCATCCAGCAGGTAGGGTCGGGAGAGGAATGCGCGCAACTCCCGCAATGAGACGATGCCAATTGGTGAACCTCTCTTGCGTTTTCCCTGACGCGCCAGTCGTGGCTGGCCGTTGACCCATGTCAGGCGTAAACGATCGCCGGGATAGATTAGATCCGGGTTTTTGATTGAGGGGTTCTTTTTCCAGAGTTTGGGCCACTCCCAGGGGTGCTGCAGAAATCGTCCGGATATATCCCACAGGGTATCGCCTTGAACGACAATCACCTCGTTGGGATGCCCGTCGCGCAGTTGCACAGCCATCAGAGGAGTGCACACAAGCAGTATCAGGATTGCTGACAGTAGTTGTAATCTTGGTTTGGACATATCTTATGGCTCCCGGATTTCAGTCCCACGATGCAGATACAGGAAATGAATGTGATTTTTATATATCATAGACGCTATGGGGAATATACCTGAAGTCGGCGTTTCAGGAAATAGATTGAATCAAATGATGAAGAAATATGGCAAAATTAGAAATTCTGCACTTTCCTGATGCGCGCCTGCGCAATACCGCACTTCCGGTTGAGGTTGTGGATGCGTCGATTCAGACGCTGCTCGATAATATGCTTGAAACCATGTATGCCGCCCCGGGAATTGGCCTTGCTGCGATCCAGGTGAATGTCGCCAAAAGGATTATTGTGATCGATATCAGTGAAGATCATGACCAGCCGCTGTGTTTGATCAACCCCGAGATCATCGAGAGGGATGGTGAAGAGAGTTGCGAAGAGGGATGCCTCTCGGTTCCCGGAGTATTCGAAACTGTGACGCGAGCTGAACACATCAGGGCGCGTGCGCTGGATCGCGATGGCAACGCGATTGAGATCGAAGATGACGGCCTGCTGGCAGTCTGTATCCAGCATGAGATCGACCATCTCGACGGCAAGCTCTTTGTCGACTATTTATCAAACTTGAAGCGGCAGCGCATCCGTAAGAAAATGGAGAAGAAGAGTCGCCAGGCGGTTGTGATTTAATGCGCATTCTGTTTGCCGGAACACCGGATTTCTCTGTTCCCGCGTTGCAGGCGCTGATTGCATCTTCCCATGAAGTCGTTGCGGTCTATACGCAGCCTGACCGCCCCGTTGGGCGTGGCAGAAAGCTTGTGCCTGGCGCTGTCAAGCAGGTTGCACTCGATCATCGGATTCCTGTTTATCAACCACTCGATTTCAGGAGTGCAGAATCTGTTGAGGAGTTGCAGCGGCTACAGGCTGATTTGATGGTTGTGGTGGCCTATGGGCTGATTCTCCCCCGGACGGTTCTTGATGCGCCACCACTGGGATGCGTCAATATTCATGCCTCTTTACTGCCGCGCTGGCGCGGTGCTGCGCCGATTCAGCGTGCCATTATTGCAGGGGACCATCAAACGGGAATCTCTATCATGCAGATGGATGCGGGCCTGGATACCGGGCCGGTGTGGCTGCGTCGGGTTGTTGATATCAGCGCTAATGAGACGGGTGCTGATCTGCATGACCGGCTCGCACAACTGGGGGCAGAGGCATTGATGGATGCACTGCCGCTGTTGGGCAGCGAAGAGCATCAACCGACTGCTCAAGCAGATGAAGATGCGACTTATGCGCATAAACTCAGCAAGAGCGAGGCGGCAATAGCGTGGAGCGAGCCTGCGGCATTGATTCATCGCAAGGTGTGTGCATACAACAGCTGGCCGGTTGCCTATGCACAGCTGGCCGGCAAACAGCTGCGGGTGTGGGAGTCACGGCTTGTCGATGGTGACAGCAGGGCTGCGCCTGGTTGCGTTGTCAACAGCTCTCCTGAGGGTATTGATGTAGCCACCGGGGAGGGGTTGCTGCGCATCATGAAATTGCAGCTGCCGGGAAAAAGAGCGATGTCCGCCGCTGATTTCCTCAATGCCCACTCCCTCGATGATGTGGTGTTCGGATAATGTCTTCACTTGATTCACGTACAGCCGGCGCCATGGTGATTCAACAGGTGTTGCAGGGGCGCAACCTGGAGCGTGCGTTGCAGAGCGTTGCCGACAGACTTCCCGAGAAGGAGAGGGCGCTGACCGCAGAGATTTCCTATGGGGTATGCCGCTGGTACTTTCAACTCGATGCGCTATTGGAGCTGTTGCTGGACAAGCCGATCAAGTCTTCACAGAGAGTCATTCATGCATTGATGCTGGTTGGACTCTATCAACTGCTGCATACCCGGATTCCAGCGCATGCTGCGGTGTCGGAAACTGTTGCAGCAACCAGGAAATTGGGGAAGGGGTGGGCCAAAAGTCTGACGAATGCGGTATTACGGCGTTTCCTGCGTGAACAGCAGAGCCTGCTGCAAGAGTTGAATGCAAATGATGCGGCAACGCTGGCCATGCCGCAGTGGCTGCTGCAGCGTCTGCAGCAGGCGTGGCCCGGAGAGTGGCGACGGATCGCGGAGAGCTATCTGCAGCGTCCACCGATGACGCTGAGAGTGAATTGCAGCAAAACCAGTGTTGAAGCTGCGATTGCAGAGTTGGCTGCAG
>JAIVTC010000204.1:0-4889 GCA_048629055.1 Candidatus Bathyarchaeota archaeon | reverse complement strand
TTTTCTTCCTTTCCCCTTTGCTCCGTTTCCTGCAGTGACCAGCGTCTGTAACGTTTTGACAATTTCCGAGGCGTCTGCATGATGCAATTTGATGGTGTCGATCTGCGATTCCGTCGCCTGATCCAGGGTTTCAAGCATATCGTGGATCTTGTTGATGGTGCGGCGGCTGGCGGCAACGATCAGGCTGTTGGAATTTGCATGCGCCGCCAGATGCCCCTCCTTCTCGACCAGAGGACGCAGAATCGGAACCATCTGTACGGCAGGGACATGCCTGACAGGAATCACCTGAACTTCGACAATGTCGTCGGAGGTATCAGTGCGGATACTTTCACTAAAGGTTGCATGTTCCCGCTCGCCGCTGGCCGGAAGAATTTGCACCAGTGTGCCCTGATCGATGGCAATAAAACCGTGTGTCTTTAAAATTGTCAGGAAGGTCGAGTAGAGCTGATCACCATCGATGGGCTCGGCCGAGATCACCGTCACCTTGCCCTTGACGCGCGGATCGATCAGGAAATTTCTGCCGGTCACCTTGGAGACCATTTCAGCAACCTCGCGGATGTCGGTATCCTTGAAGTTGATCGTGACCCGCTCTTCGGCCAGCGCTGCGCCACCCGGCACTGCGGAAAACAGGATTACGACCAGCAAAATAAAAAGTCGACTCATTAATCTATCACTCCACTGCAACATTCAAATCACGCGGTTTACCACCGCGTTCTATTCTCAGGTTTATCATGTTACCCGATGCCAGAGACGCAATCACTTCACTTAACTGCCCGGGATCCGTGATGGGCAGGCCATTGACGTTCAGCATGATATCTCCCGCTCTTAATCCAACACTCTTGAGTAACTTGCGATCTTTTCCATGCAGCAGGCGATAGCCATACAACTCACCATTGCGCTGCACCGGAGATACTCTGACCAGATCAATTAACGAGAGAGGATCATCCTGGAGTTGCTCCCTGTATTCCGCCAGTTTCAACTTCGTCTCCTCGTCAACCTGGTATGAGATTGCCTGAGCCTCTTTCCTCTCAGTGAATGCAGTGCTTTCAGGTCTCTGCTTCTCCTGCAACATCTCTGCTTCACGATCGCTGGCCCTGAGCTGGTCGGCGGGAATCAGATAGAAAATCCTTTCAGCACTGCCGTCCGACGCGATAAAAGCCCTGGGCTGGATTGTCTTGACGACCACGCCCTCCTGGATCTCTGCTCCACTTTTCAGGACCCGGGTCTCGCCCTTCTCCCTGATACTGATATAGGAGTTTTGCGGCGTGGAGGAGAGCATGACGCCAATAAGCGTCACATCCAGTCTCTGCAATGCACCGGGTACTACAGGCTTTTTGATGATTTCCGGTTTTTTGACGTCAGACTGTTGTGTTACAACTTCCGCCTTGCCAAACAGCGCTATTGAATTCCAGTCGATGCGAGTTTTACCAGGTAAATTCCGCGCAGAAACAGCTTCACTCCCACTCATCCCGGTGAGACTCTTTGCGCTGTCAAACATCGTCCATGTCAACTTCGCCAATTGCGCAGCTATCAATAACAGCAGAAAAGCAATCACGAGGTACGGAATCATGGCGGTAAAATTTCCGCTGCGCAAGCTCATCTGGGATTTCCACTGTTATGCATATAAAATAGCTTTGTATTATCGCATGAAATCAGGAGGTTTTAGGAGAAAAGGTTTTAAGTTTTTAAGTTTTAGGTTTTATGTTTTCACCTAAAACTTAAAACCTAAAACCTAATCACCTATCCCGTCTACTTTTCCGATACTCGATGGGTGCAATTGTAACGCCCTTTATCCCCGCCATCTCCAGCAATTCCTGACTCTCCGTCTGCTTGAGTGAGCGCCACTGCCCCACCTTGACGCTGCTGTCGAGGATGATCGGGCCGAAGCGCACCCGTTTGAGACGGTTCACCAAGACGCCGACAGTCTCCCACATGCGCCGGATTTCGCGCTTGCGCCCCTCCATGATGACCACGTGATACCAGCGATTCGAGCCTTCACCGCCTGACTCGACGATATCTTCGAACCTTGCCGGACCATCATCCAGTTCAACGCCATTGACCAGCTGCTGCAGCATTGCCTCCGAAACCCGGCCATGCACACGCACCGCATATTCCCGTTCGATTTGCGTGGATGGATGCATGAGCCGATTGGCCAGCTCGCCATGGGTCGTCAATATCAGCAGGCCGGAGCTGTTGATATCGAGCCGTCCAACGGCGATCCAGCGTCCTTTGGCGAGAATCGGCATCTTCTGGAACACCGTAGGGCGTCCCGAATCATCGCGGCGAGTGACAATCTCTCCCTCGGGCTTGTTGTAGATAATGATGTGGTGCGCATCCTGTTTGAGGCGTTTGTTGCTCACCGTACGACCATCAACCTTGATATGGTCCTCGTCGTTAATGCGGTCTCCGAGTTGAGCCCGCGCCCCATTGACGCTGATGCGCCCATCACGAATCCACTGCTCGATGGCGCGACGGGATCCCAGACCGGCATTCGCCAGCACCTTTTGTATACGCTCTTTTGGTGTCATTGCAGCGGCTGTCCTGCAGCCTGATGCTGCTGTGACTCGTCCTGTGCATCCGCCGGCTGCCGGGTTTCAGGATCCGGTAGATCGAGTTCCGGATTGATCACATCGAACTCCCTGATTTCAGCAAGCGGCGGCAGCTCATCGAGTCCCTTCAAACCAAAATAGTCGAGGAATTCCCGCGTAGTTGCGTAGAGCGACGGGCGTCCGGGAACATCACGTTTGCCCACCACGCGAATCCACTCTCTCTCCGACAGCGTCTTGATGATATTGGTGCTGACGGCAACACCGCGCACATCTTCAATTTCACCCCTGGTCAGCGGCTGCCTGTAGGCAATCAGAGAGAGCGTCTCCAGCAAAGCCCGTGAATAGCGCGCCGGTTTCTCATCCCACAGGCGTGAAATCCAGGAGGAGTACTCCTTGCGCACCTGGATACGCCAGCCGGTGCTGACCTCCACGACATCAACTCCACGCTGCTGATAGCGTTGCTGCAACTGCGTAAGCGCCTCGACAATCTCCTGGCGATGCGGTTGTTCGTCATCCGCAAACAACATCAGCAAGCGCTCAAGACTCAGTGGTTTCCCTGCCGCAAGCAGCGCCGCCTCGACAATATTGCAGATTTTCTGACTATTCATTCTCAGAGAGGCTCCTGGCCTTGACATGAATAACACCAAATGCGTCAACCTGCACCAGTTCAATCAGGGTCTCCTTGATCAATTCAAGAATAGCCATGAAGGTGACCACGACACCCATGCGGCCCTCTCTCATCTCGAACAGCTCGGTAAAATCAGTAAACCCGCTTGAGCGGACAGTGGCGAGTATATTTGACATACGTTCACGCACACTTAATGCCTCCCGCTCTATCTGATGACTGCTGAAGAGGTCTGCGCGCCGCATCACTTCGTGAAAGGCGAACAGCAACTCTTGCAAATCCACATCCGGCAGCGGGTGTTCACTCTGTTTATGCGGAACAACAACCTCGACTTGATGCAGGTCGCGCTCCATTCTCGGCAATTCGTCGATATCCTCAGCCGCCTGTTTAAAACGCTCATACTCCTGCAGGCGCCGCACCAGTTCCGCCCTGGGATCGCCCTCCTCCTCATCCTCATGTCTGGGACGGGGAAGCAGCATACGTGATTTGATCTCGGCCAGCATGGCGGCCATCACCAGGTACTCGGCGGCAAGTTCCAGCCGCATATCCTTCATCAGACCAATATAGTCAACATATTGCCTGGTGATGTCGGCAATCGGAATATCGAGGATGTTGAGGTTCTGTTTGCGGATCAGGTACAACAGCAGATCAAGAGGGCCCTCAAAAGCCTCGAGAAAGACCTCCAGCGCATCAGGCGGAATATAGAGGTCTTTTGGGGGTTCGAGCAGCGGCTCTCCCTGCACCATTGCAAAATGTAACTCCTGCTGCTGCAGCGGAATCGGCGGCTCCATCTCAGAGCATCTCCAGCGACATTGCGTGCCTGACGATATCCATGGTCTCCCGCGCCTCTTCCCGCGCGGTCTCACAGCCTTCATTGATGATGTTGCGCACCACATCGGGCTGCTCCTCAAACTCCCTGGCGCGCTCCTGCATGGGGCGCAGCTCCTCGAGCACGGCATCGATAACCGGCTGTTTGCAGTCAACACAACCGATAGAGGCTGATTTGCACCCCTGCTGCACCCAGTCACGCCTGTTTTCGTCAGAGTAAACCTCATGGAATTGCCACACCGGACACTTTGCGGGATCACCGGGGTCCGTGCGGCGTACACGCGCCGGATCCGTCGGCATGGTGCGCAGCTGCTTGCTGAGCTCATCGGCATCGGCGCGCAGAGAGATGGTATTGCCATAGGATTTCGACATCTTCTGCCCATCAAGCCCCGGCATTTTTGACGCTTTGGTCAACAGCGACTGCGGCTCCGGCAGAATCACCTTGCCGCCGCCTTCCAGATAGCCGTATAGGCGATCCTTGTCGGCAACAGTAATGTTTTGCTGCCCCTCCAGCAACGCTCTGCCTGCGCAGAGTGCTTCGTCATCCCCCCGCTCCTGCCAGGCGTTGCGATAACGCTGGTAAAGCCTGGCGTTCTTTTTTCCCATCTTTCTCATTGCCGCTTCCGCCTTGGCGGCGAAATCGGTTTCACGTCCATAGAGATGGTTGAAACGGCGCGCGACTTCACGCGTCAACTCCACGTGGGAAACCTGGTCTTCGCCAACTGGAACCAGCCCGGACCTGTAGAGCAGGATATCGGCGCTCTGCAGCAGCGGATAGCCAAGAAATCCGTAAGTGGCAAGATCACGCTCTTTGAGTTTCTCCTGCTGATCCTTGTAGCTGGGAATGCGTTCAAGCCACCCCAGCGGCGTGATCATCGATAGCAGCA
>JAIVTC010000203.1:0-6354 GCA_048629055.1 Candidatus Bathyarchaeota archaeon | reverse complement strand
CCTCCGCCACCACGCCAAGATCGTGGGTGATCAGCAGGATCGCCATGCCGGTCTGCTGCTGCAGTTGTTTCATGAGCTGCAACACCTGCGCCTGGATGGTGACATCCAGCGCCGTCGTCGGCTCATCGGCAATCAGCAGGCGCGGCCTTCCCGCCAACGCCATGGCGATCATGACGCGCTGCTTCATGCCGCCGGAAAGTTGATGCGGATACTCATGCATGCGCCGCCCGGGGTCGGGGATGCCGACATCAGCCAGCAGCTCTTCGACACGTTCCATGACGCGCTTTCTGTTGTCAACATCATGCAGTTTGACAGCTTCGCCGATCTGCCTGCCGATGCTCATCACCGGGTTCAATGAGGTCATCGGTTCCTGGAAGATCATGCCGACCCGCCCTCCCCGCTCGGCGCGCATGGCGCGCTCGGAGAGATCCAGCAGATGGCTCTGCTCCAGCAGGACATCGCCGCCGCTGATCTCAGCGGATGGCGGCAGCAGCCGCATGATCGACAAGGCGGTCATCGACTTGCCGCAGCCGGATTCACCCAGCAGCGCGAATGTCTCGCCAGGCATGATCCGCAGCGAAACATCGCTGACCGGAACTACCCTGTCATCGCCGCGACCGATGCTGGTGGTAAGGTTGTTGATTTGTAATACAGGTTTATCCAGTGATTTCTACTCAGTCCTCAGTCCTCATCTCTCATCCCTTTCCCCTAAGACGTGGATCAAAAGCATCCCTGACTACATCAGAAAAAAGGTTTGCGGCCAGCACCAGTGCAAACATGAAGACAAACGCTGCCGATAACGACCACCACACGATTGGTTCCCGCGCCATCTCCAGGCGGGCGCTGTTGATCATGTTGCCCCAGCTGTTGGTGCTGGGATCGACGCCGATATTGATGTAGGCGAGCACAGCCTCGGCCAGCACCAGGCCGCTGAAATCGAGCACCACGGTGATCAGTACGATATGCATCACGTTGGGAACCAGGTGGCGCATCATGATGCGGAAACTGCTGACACCGAATGCCTGTGAAGCCTGTACGTAATCGAGTTCACGGATCTTCAGCGCTTCGCCGCGCAGCATGCGGCACAGGCCGGTCCAGCTGGTGACGCCGAGAATAATGCATAGAAACAGCAGCCGCATATCGGCCCGCTCGATGGTGGAGCTGAAATTCGCCGCATTGTTGTCCATGTAGACCTGCAGCATCAGCACCGAGGCGGCGATCAGCAGCACGCCGGGAATCGAATTCAGGGTGGTGTAGAGATACTGGATCACATCATCGACCCAGCCCCTGAAGTAGCCGGCCATGACACCCATGAGAATCGCTGCAGGCAGCATCACCAGTGTGGTGAGCGTTCCCAGCACCAGGCCGGTGCGAATACTCTTAAGCGCCTGGTAGAAGACATCCTCTCCCACCTTGTCGGTGCCCAGAATATGATATTTCAACGACAGGTTGGCGCTAATGAGGATCAACATGAAGAGGATCAGCAGCATCCAGGAGAGAACATGCCAGGGGAAGTGGTTGGCGTTATCACTGCTGCGGAGCATCGACAGCCAGTGAGCAGCAGATTCTCCCCTCACTCTAACCCTCTCCCTACGCCGCCACAAACCCAGCAGAAAAATCACCAGCAGCCACAGCACAATGGCCTGAGCGATTCCCATGGCAGTGGTCACAAAAATATCCCGGCGCTTCTCTGCTGAATCTGTCAGATGCGCTCCGCCATACTTCAGCCGCGGGTAGATGCGCCGGGTGCTGCCGTCCTCCAGAGTCACCATCTCTTTTGTATAGAGCGTAGTGGCAAAAGGCGCAGAGTAGCTCTTCTCCTGTTGTTCACGCAGCGGCGTGACCATGGTGTCGAACAGGCTCAGCACTTCACCGGGATTGGCCGCATCATCACCGCTGCGAAAGTGAATCGAGTCGAGCAGGCCGATGAGAATAAATGCGCCGAGCACAACGCCGGCGCCGACCGCCATGCCGGAACGGAAAACACGCTGCCAGGGTTCGCGCAGGTGACGACGTCCGCTCGCATAGCGTATAAACACCACCGTCAGCAGCACCAGCAGCCACAGCAGCAGATCGGTCCACAGGAAGAGGAATTCCGGCATCACTGCAGCCTCACGCGTGGGTCGACGATGGTATAGGAGATATCCGTCAGGATCAGGCCGATGATGTAGAGCACCGACCCGAGAAACACCATGGCGCGTACAATGGCGAAATCCTGGCTGTTGATGGCATCGATGGTGTAGCTGCCAAGACCGGGAATGCCGAAAAAGGATTCGGTCACCAGGCTCCCCATGAACAGCAGCGGCAGCGCAGCGACCACCCCGGTGAGGATCGGAATCATGGCGTTTTTCAATACATGCACAAACATCACCCGCATCTCGGACAACCCCCTGGCGCGCGCACTGCGTACATAGTCACGGTGAATCTCTTCCAGAAACAGGGTGCGGTAGAAACGCGTGGTGCCGCCGATGCCGCCAACCACGCCGATGATCACAGGCAGGATCAGAAATTTCCAGGCATCGTCGGGATCGAAACCGGAGATCGGCACCAGGTGCAAATACTTGCCGATCAGGAACTGTCCACCGATGATGTAAAACATCGACGAAATCGACATCATCATCACCGCCAGCACCACCCCCCAGGTATCGACATAGGTTGCCCTGAAAAACACCAGCAGCAGTGCCAACGAAATATACAGCAGCATCCCCATGGTCAGCACAGGCACGGCGATCGCCAGACTGGGCCACATGCGCTGGCGGATATCATGACCGATGTCACGGCCGTTGTCACTGGAGCCGAAACGAAAGGCGAACAGCGCCAGTGACTTTTGCGCAAAGATGGTGTCGGTCAGCTTCGCAAACCCATCAGCCGATTTGTTGTAGATCAGCGGCTTGTCGTAGTGACGCTCCTGTTTCCACTTCTCGATCGCCTCGGGAGTGACGCGTTTCATACCCAGATGCATGCGCGCCATGTCATCCGGCGTATTGACGGTAAAAAAGAGCACGAAGGTGATCAGGTTGACGCCGATCAGAATCGGAATGGCATACAGCAGACGCCTGATAATGTAAGCCATCATCGTGCTGTACTCCGCTCATGACGGCGGTAGAGATAGACAGCCGGCAGCAGTGACAACAGCAGCACAATGACGAACAGCACCACAGGCCAGACGATCGGCTGGTTCCACTGCTTGCGCAGACGCGCCCGGGTTTCGGCGTCGATGCGCTTGTACTTGAGCGTGTTGTTTGCCATCAGGTTGGGCTTGGCATTGCTGTACCACTGGTGATGCAGCACAAAGTCGACAGGATAGAAGCCCCACACCCAGGGGGCATCATGCTGCACAATCGCGATCATCCGGTCGATAATCTGCTGGCGTTTTTCGCCATTGGGCAGAAATTTCATCTGATCAAAGAGGCTGTCAAACTCCGCACTGCTGTAGTTGGCCGTATTCTCGCCATGGTGCTTGACGCGCGAGTGAGGGCCATAGAGCATGAACAGAAAATTCTCGGGATCCGGATAATCGGCATTCCATCCCCATGCGAACAGTTGCTCGGTGCCCTTCAGCATCTTGTCCTGAAAGCGGTTGTAGTCACTGGTGCGAAACACCAGGTCGATGCCGATTTTCTGGAACTGTTTGCGATACCAGCTCAGCAGCGCCTTGCTGTCGGGGCCTGTTGCGGCAGTATCAAAATTGAGGATCAGCGGCTTGCCTGTATCCGGATCGCGACCTTTTGCATAGCCTGCCTGCTCCAGCAGCGCCTCTGCCTCCTCGATGGAGCGGCGCACCGGCGCACCATTCTCAATCCTGTAGACCACCGGATTGATGCCTTCAATGCCCTCCCGGTAGCCGAAAATTCCCGGCGGCAGCGGCGTGTGCGCCACCTTGCCGCGGCCATTGCGAAAAATCGAGATGAACTCCTCGTAGTCCAGGGCAATCGAGATCGCCTGACGCAGCAGCCGGGCGCGTTCGGAGCTGCCGCCGACCACATCGTCCAGCATATTGAAGCCGAAATAGAAGATGCTGGTCGACACCGAGGTCAGCAGTTCAATCCCCTGATCGCGCATGGTGTCCGTCAACTCCGCTTCACCGGATGCGCCGAACTGTACTGCCTGGTCGAAGCTGTCCGAGCCGATGCCGGAAACATCATAGTAGCCCTGCAGAAATTTGTTCCAGCGTGGAATCGACTCCTTGTCGAGACTGTAGATCGCCTTGTCGATAAAAGGCATGGGTTTGCCGGCATCCTTCAGATAGCCATACGCAGCATCCGCAGCATCTCCGCTTTCAGGATAGCGTTCACCATGAAAGTTCGGATTGCGCGCCAGCACCATGCGTAGATTGGGATTGTTCTCAGCGAGATAGAAGGGACCGGTGCCGACAGGATACCAGTGCAGTGTGATGTTGCGCTGCGTCATTCCCGGCAGATGATAGAAGCGCTCCGCCTCCCATGGCATGGGCGCAAAAAAGTTCATCGACAACCAGTAGATGAACTGCGGATATTCACCCTTGATGCGAATCCGGTAGCTGTACCTGTCGATGACCTCGACGCCCTCGAGTTGAAACGGGCGCAGATCCAGCCACGGCTGCTCCTCACTGCTCTGCTTCTGCAGCTTCTCGTAAGCCTGATCGAGCTGTACGGAGAACTCCTTGAGACCAACAATATAATCCTGCATCAAGCTGGCGATGGGAGAGTGCAGCGGCGAGAAGCCAAGCCGCTTGATCTGGTAGACGTAATCCCCTGCTGTCAGCTCTCGCGTATCCGTCCGCCCGAGATCAGAGAGTCGATGCACCTGCTGCAGCCCCTTCCATTGTGCGTTGTAGAGTGGTTTGCCCTGTGCGTCCCGGGCAAAAGCCGGATGCGGCTGATAGCGGATCCCGGGTTGTATACGGATGATGTAGTCTGTGTAAGCCGGTGTTTCATTTTCATCAGCTAATTGATTGCCGTCTTTGTCCAGTTGCAGGATCTGCGGCATAGCGGCTGCTGTCAGAGGAACCACCTGATAGGGACGTTTCAAAAAATGGTATTGGTAGGGCGGCTCATAGATCTGCGAAAGAAAAGCCCACTCGCTGGATGTGTAGGAGCGCACCGGATCGAGATGCTTGGGACGTTCGTCAAAAGAGCTGTAGAAGATATTGGCGCCGTCATCCTTTGCCGGGTAGGGATTGTTCCACACATCCTTGCAGCCGGGGAGCAGTATGATGACAACTATACATAAAGGGCCGAGTATTCGTAGGGGGGATAAGGCCTCTTTTTGCCGCATCCACCAAATGCCCGCCCCCTTATCAAGGGCGGGCCACCTAATGCCCCCCACTTTGACAAAGAAAGGCCACCTAATACTCCCCCCTTTGAAAAAGGGGGGCCGGGGGGGATTTCTGGTGGATGCGCAGTCGCTTATCCCCCCTGTCGTATGGAGAACAGCAGCATGAGTGCAAAACACCGCGTCATCCCGGCGCAGGCCGGGATCCAGGGAATTCACTGGTTCGCTGGATTCCGGCCTGCGCCGGAAAGACGGGTTTTCATCGAAGTTCACAGGTGAGAATGGCTTTCTTTCTTGGGATAATTCGCGTAACTTTAACGGCAATGTGTCATTCATTACAACAGGTTTAGTGATTATGGGATTTCTTGAGAACAAACGGGTGCTGATTGTCGGCGTGGCAAGTAAAAAATCCATCGCCTACGGCGTCGCTCAGGCGATGCATCGCGAGGGCGCTGAACTCGCCTTTACCTACCAGAACGACAAGCTCAAAAGTCGTGTCGAGGCGGCGGCCGAAGAGTTTGGCTCCAGCCTGGTGTTTCCGCTGGATGTCAGTTCCGATGATGACATCGAGGCGCTCTTCACAGAGTTGGGGAAAAGCTGGGATGGTCTGGACTGCATCATCCATTCCGTCGGCTTTGCGCCCAGAGATCAGCTCGTAGGCAGCTACATCGACGCAGTAACCCGCGAGGGCTTTGCCATTGCCCACGACATCAGCGCCTACAGTTTTGCAGCACTTGCCAAGGCCGGGCGCAGCATGATGCAGGGACGCAACGGTTCACTGCTGACTATGAGCTACCTGGGCGCCGTGCGCACCGTTCCCAACTACAACGTCATGGGAGTCGCCAAGGCCAGCCTGGAAGCCAATGTGCGCTATATGGCGGACTCTCTCGGCCCTGAAGGCACACGTGTCAATGCTGTCTCTGCAGGCCCGATCCGCACCCTCGCCTCGGCCGGCATCAGTGGTTTCAAGGGAATGCTCGCGGAAGCAGAGGGGAAAACACCGCTGCGCCGCAATGTCTCCATTCAGGAAGTTGGCAATGCAGCAGCCTTCCTGTGCTCGGATCTCGCCTCCGGCATCACCGGCGACGTGCTCTACGTCGA
>JAIVTC010000202.1:0-2694 GCA_048629055.1 Candidatus Bathyarchaeota archaeon | reverse complement strand
AGTATCTCTACCACGACCCCTGTCACTCTCCCATGAAAACCCACAATCCGCTGAAGGTCGCGCAGCAGTTGACCGGCAGCGAGGTATTACTCTCCGAGCGCTGCTGCGGTGAATCAGGAACCCTCGCCACCTCGAGGCCCGATATCGCCACCCAGCTGCGCTTTCGCAAAAGCGAAGAGCTGAGCAGCGGCATCATCAAACTGACCGGCAGCAGCCGCGCACAGCCGCAGCATGTGAAGCTGCTGACATCCTGTCCCGCCTGCCAGCAGGGACTCATGAAATACAACAACGATACCGGCCTGCAGACCGACTACATCGTCATGGAGATGGCCAATCAGCAGCTTGGCGGGAATTGGCAGCAGGGATTTATCGATGAGGTCAAACAGCAGGGGATCGAGCGGGTTCTTCTGTAGATAGCGACATGAACTGTAACACTTCAATAACTCCGAGCAATCGTAGGTTGGGCAAAGGAGGCACGACGTGCCCAACAAGCAAAGCATCTGTTGGGCACGTCGCTATCGCTTCTTTGCCCAACCTACAGCTGAGTGAAACGAAGCGCATCAGAATAAGCCTGGTTTCAATAGCGATATGAATCCACAAATCCAACACCGGATCGACCAGCTGTTGCTGGAGCAGGGCGAGTACATCCCCCTGGAATTCCTTTTCGCCGAAGGACACCTGCGCTACAGCGACTATGAACAGTGGCGCAGCGGCAAGCTGAAGCTGCTGGATGAGGAGCTGAGCGGAGATCTCTCGCAAATCCGCAAGGACCTCACCCGGGCTGTCGTATACGCCCGCGCCCTGGGACTGCAGCCAACGCCACTTGACTATCACACCTGGGACGGAAGCACAGCCCTCTGCTTCAGCAGTGATTTCCTCCTCAACAGCCACTTCCACGAGGGCTATTGCAAGAGCGAAGAGCAGCCGCAACTGGATCTCTTCATAGACACCTTCGGCGCCAACCTGGCCAATGATATTGTCCTGGCCCTGGGACGGCGTGATGCAGATGCAGCTGCGGAGTTGCTGCAGAAGCTCTATCTTAGCGATCCCGCTCAGCACCGGCTCCGCAAACTGGAACTGCTGCTCGGAGCAATGCAGCAGCAGGATACACCGATTACGGATCCGGAAGAGGAGCTTGCCGATCTGCAGGATGAAATCCAGCCCCTGGCAGCCGAGATGCTCGGCCGGGAGAGCCGCTCCTTCATGGAGCCTTTATGGCGGCGTCTAGGCGAGACGCTGGCAGGCCGTGATTACGATCCGCAGCAACCGGAACTGCACCGCAGCTACACTGCATTGCGCAACCTGGACTGGACGGCGGTGATCGAAGCTGTGGAAACAGAACCCAATTGGCGCAGCCACGCTATATTGATGCAGCGCCACGCACGCGCCTGCGACCAGTTGCAAAAGCCCGCGGACGCATTGCTGGACCGTTTTGAGTTGTGTTGGCGCTTCCCTGGGCAGGCAGCTCCGGCGAAGACGGACGCCACAGTTGACTTGATCCAGGCCTGGGAGTTGTTCCAGAACCTGGAGCCCGAACTGGAACCCGCCCTCTTCCCCGCCTGGCTGTTGATCATCCGCCCTGCCCTCTGCAGCTGGCTTCCCTCGCCTGCTGCTGAGACGCCGGAGGATTACCATCTGCTCTACGCCCTGCAACGGGAGAAGGATAGGCTGGGATCAGAGTCTATGCTCCTGCGCACTGAACTCAAGGCACTGAATCCTGCATTATTCCATCATTTCATCGCCAATCGCTCGAACTGAATCAGAAATTGCTCACTCCATGGTTTTTTCATTCGCTCCAGACACGAGACATCATCATAACCACTGAAAAACTCCTTGACGGCCCTGAACATAAAAACCAATATGGAACCATATTGGTTTCAATCGACAGGAACACGCTATGCCAGCGCTAACCGTAAAAAATATCCCGGATGATCTCTACACCCAGTTAAAGGAAGCAGCTCAAGCACACCGCAGAAGCCTGAATAATGAAATACTCTATTGTGTTGAAAAAACTATAGGAACGCACAAAATTGATGTTTCTAAACATCTCGCCGTTGCCAGGACATTGAGAGAGAAAACTGCGGCCCTACCACTGACTGACGACGAAATAGATGCTGCGAAGCATGAAGGACGACCATGATTGTTGTTGACACAAACATCATCGTTTATCTCTATATTTCCGGGGAACATTCACAGCAAACCGCACCTTCATCAATCACACGGATTATGCGTTACACTTATACTACTATCTAAATCAATGCGGAGAGCTTACAGGCATGAATAGAAATTTTCTGCAAACAGGAGCCGGACGCTCCTTGTGCATTTTCCTGCTATTCATATGGAGTTCACTGAGTTGGGCAGCCAATGAATCGCTCCTGGAGGGTGGCACTTCTGCGACATCACCAACAACAACCCATACTGCTCCGGTCATTTTCAATGGCAATGTGCTGACCGAAGTCGTCGGCATTCGCGCCTATCCCGCGACGAGACGTGCAAATGAAATCGCTGAAGCCCTTGAAGCGATTGCTGAAGACGCCAGCATCGATCCGGATAGCCTCACGATTGTGTACTTGAAGAGCCGGGATGACATTGTTCATGGCGATACATTCATCATGTCAGCTTTCGATATTGATGCCACATACGTTGGAGTGGATGACAGGCATCTTCTCAGTGAGACCTATTTGAAAAGAATCC